>PMUN01000035.1 GCA_003166875.1 Bryobacterales bacterium
CCTGCCGGTCGCGGCTCGGCTTTTCGTACGTTCCTACGCGCCTGGTCCTCCATGTGTTGTTTTAGAGTAAACGAAGATGCTCGCTACACTTCTCATCGCCGCCCAAATCGCCGTCATCTCTCATCGCGGCGAACACTTGACTCATCCGGAAAACACGCTTCCTGCTTTTGAGGCAGCTATCGAAGCCGGTGCGGATTTCTTCGAGCTGGATGTCCGGACCACCTCCGACGGTCGCCTGGTGCTGATGCACGATGGAACCGTCAATCGCACCACGGATGGAAAGGGCAAGGTCCGGGAACTCACGTTTGCCCAGATTCGCGCCCTCGACGCCGGAGCCAAATTCAATCCCAAGTTCACCGGGACAAAAGTCCCCGCCTTTGAAGAGGGGCTGAATCTGGCTCACGGCAAGATCGGCGTTTATGTCGATTGCAAAGATCTCTCACCAGTCGATCTGGTTGCTGCCCTCAAGAAGAGCGACATGCTCAAGAGCGTGGTGATTTATGGCGACCCAGGATTTTTGAAGGACGTCCTGGCGCTGGAACCGTCTTTGCTCGTCATGCCCGAAGCCGGCAACGTCGCTAGGCTCGAAAAATTGATATCGAACTTGAATCTGCGCATCGCCGCTTTCGATAAAGGCGATTTCAACGATGACGTCATCGCTGGAGCAAAGCGCTTGAAGATCAAAATCTACGTGGACCGTTTGTGGGATGCCGATAAACCCGAGTTCTGGCAAGACGCCGTCGACCGCGGCGCCGACGGCATTCAAACGGATCATCCGGCCGCACTCGTCGAATACCTGCGCGCGCGCGCATTACACAAATAGGGGCAAAATGGAAAGGATGTAGGAACGTACGAAAAACCGAGCCGCGACCGGCAGGAAGCGCGAAGTGCGGCGGTCCCCCCGCACCGCGGCCGACGCCCCCGTCGGCCTGTTGTTTGTTAATCGATCGCAGAGCCGGACCAGGGGGGCCGGCGCGGACGAGGGCGTCCGCCCCACCCCCAGGGACACAACACTAGCCGCACTCGTGGTATCGCTCCCTGCCGGTCGCGGCTCGGCTACACCCTCTTATGTCGCACACGCGCTCGAAGCCGGGCGCGCAATCCGTTTTGAGGCGAACTTGGCGAGCGTCTCACGCAAGCTCGCGATATCGATGGGCTTCGTGAGATAGGCATCCATGCCGGCCTTCAGGCACTTTTCCTGATCGCCATTCATCGCACTCGCCGTCATTGCAACAATCGGGACGTGTCTTGTTGTACTCTTCTCGGCACACCGAATCTCCTCGGTTGCTTCCAGACCGTCCAGGATTGGCATCTGAACATCCATGAGTACCAGATCGAACGCCTCGCCACGCACAGCCTCCACGGCTTGATGACCATCGCCCACTACAACAATAGTGTGGCCTTCCCTTCGCAGGAGTTCCGAAGCCAGCTTTTGATTCACCACGTTATCCTCTGCCACCAGGATCCGCATCGAACGCATGGTAGCCGACGCTGGATTGAGCGCTGATGCCAGTGCATGCACTTCACCTGAACGATGTGGAGACACATTGGTCGCGGTCCGCGCAGGTGCAAGCCGCACCGTGAAGAAGAAAGTGCTTCCTTTTCCCGGTTCGCTTTCAACTCCAATCCTTCCACCCATGAGTTCCACCAAGCGGGCCGAGATCGTCAGCCCCAAGCCGGTGCCGCAGTAGCGTCGCGCGGGCGATCCATCGGCCTGCCGGAAGGGATAAAAAATCAATTGCTGCATCTCCTTCGGAATGCCGATACCTGTGTCAATTACCTCAGCGCGAAGAAGCAGCTCTCCACCAGCCGGGCTCTCTTGCCGGATGTTTACCGATACCGAGCCCCGGTCGGTAAACTTGAGCGCGTTGCCCAGCAGGTTGACCAGCACTTGGCGCAATCGCAGCGGATCTCCGATCGCAGCATCCGGTACAGCCGGGTCTATCCGTGTCGTGAATCCAAGCCCCTTCTCTTTGGCCGGGACATCAAACATCCGCACCGCGCCGCCGACGCACTCGCGGATGGAAAAAGCGACTGGATCAAGGTCGAGCCTTTGCGCTTCAATCTTCGAGAGGTCCAGAATGTCATTGAGCAACGACAGCAGAGAGTCCGCCGAGGACTTGGCCATGCCCAAGTACTCTTGCTGTTCGGCGGAAAGGTTGGTGGAGAGCGCCAGGCCAATCATCCCGAGTACGCCAGTCATGGGAGTGCGAATCTCGTGGCTCATGTTTGCTAGAAACTCGCTCTTGGCCCGATTCGCCGCGTTTGCGGACCCCTCCGCACGCCGGCGTTCCACCATTTCTTCCTCCAGCCGTTGATTCACCGTTCGCAGAGCTTCGCGTTGCAAATGCGCTTTCAAAGCAAGGTGGATGAGCGCTCCAAACAGGACCGCGCCCAACAGTGCTCCAAACAAGGTCAGGCCGGATAAAAAATCCATCTTGGTGTGGTTCTTAGCCGAATATGCCTGCCACAATCCCACCCGGAAGGTAGCCAGAAAAATGCCTGCGCCGATCGGCACCCAGGCGGGCTCGCTCAGTCCGCGTGGAGTCATATCCCAGGCCGCGGCCGCAACGCCGGTCCCGAGTAGTAAGAATCCAAGTCCGGTGTGAAAAGCTACGCGCGCAAGTCCCGCCCACGCAAAAGCGTCGCCACTTCCCCACAACACGCTGATGCAGCAGGTGGCGCCCACAGCGGCAACCAGTGACCCCACCAGCCCCAGCATTGAGGATCGGTTGGGCACCAGGTTTGTTTGGGACAAAACGAACGATGCGGTAAGAAAAATGAAACAGAGCGCGGTGGTAGGCGCCATGCGGCTGGGACCGTAAGCGTTGCTGGCGATGTACGTTGCACCCAGGAGTTCGTCGATTCCAAAATTGACATGGAACAGAAATTCAAGAAGCGTAGCGGCCGCCAAAGGAGCCGTGATGGCAGAGCAGACCAACGTGAGCCGCGGCTTGCTCATCACCATCCCCACCAGAGCCAGCCCGCTCAGGATAAAACTGGCCGCCGTATTGCGCTGCATCGGCGCCAGATTTGGTGCAACCTGAATCAGGAACGTGGAATGGACCGCCCATCCCGCGAGCACGGCTGACCCGAGCAGGATGGCAAGTGCGCCGCACAGTGCTCCGGTCATTCTGGACAAAGACATGCCTGACCTTTACCTACCATCGACCTAATCAAAACAAAGCTTTAAAGGTACTTTGCGTGCCGGAACGGCGCTTGTCGGAGGCCAACGATGTCGGAACGCTTGCTTCCGCGCGCGGCTCGGAAGGATACTCTGTTTTTCGAACGTGTTGCCGAGCCGCGACCGGAAGGGAGCGTTCGAAAAGTTGATTCTTTCACAGAACCCGTCAGCAAGGGGACGGCTCGGTTTTCAGAACGAACGCAGCTTGCCCGGGGTCCTAGTCATACCGCAAAGCGTCCATCGGTTCCACCGACGACGCCCGGCGCGCTGGGATGAACGCCGCTAAGGCGGACGTCAGAACCAAAAGCATTGTGACCGCCGTCACCAGCACCGGATTGTGCGCGCTGCCTTCCGCCCACTTCGACAGAATTCTGCTGAACGCGAGGCTCAGCAGGAATCCGCCTGCCAGTCCGCCGATCACGTTGAACGCGGTGCTGGACAATACAAGCCGCAGTACCTGCCACTGGGAAGCGCCTAGCGCCATGCGAATCCCAAACTCATTGGTTCTCTGCGCCACGCCATAGGAGACCACGCTGAAAAGTCCGATCGCTGCCAGCACCAGCGCAACGATTGAGATGCCGCTGAACAGTGCGGCCACCAGACGTCCATACGCGTACTCGTCCTCGCGCTGAATCCACTGCTCCAGGTCACGAACCTGGCCGGACGCCTGTTGATCCGGATCCACCGCTTTAATTTCAGCTCGAACGCGATTCAGGACTCTCAAGGGCGAGGCATGCGTCCGCACCAGGATCTGAGTCCACATGCTCATGTGAACCGAGAATGGGAGATATACCGCCGGCTTGATGGGCTTGCGCAGGCCGTCGTCACGAGCATCGGCGACCACACCGATGATCTGCATCCATTGGTTGCTGTCCGGCACAGCCAGCCCGAAGGGAGGTTCGCCCTTCAGCTCGGGAAGCCGGAGTTGTTTGCCCACTGCATCGCCGTGCGGCCAATACTTGCGTGCCAGGGTCTGATTGATAACGGCCAGCTTCGCGCCACGCACGATTTCAGGATGCTGCCAGAGCCGACCCTGTAGAAGTGGTATGCGCAAAACCGAAAAATATTCCGTGCTGACGAAATTTGCGCGCAACTGTTCCTGTTGGCCGGACGGCCGCCCAAAAACCTCGAACGAAAGCTCCCAACCGTTGGAGGGCGGCGTCGCATTCGACGAGATCCCCGCCGACACCACTTCCGGCATTGCTTGAACGCGCGTCAGGAGTTGATCGAAGTAAGTGGACCGGTTCTCCCAACTGACGTGCGTATTTTGGTGAATCGGAATGCCAACCGACATTATGTTGTGTGGATCGTATCCCAGGTTCGTTCGAACCAGCTTCACAAAACCGTTGATGGCGGCAGCCGCGGAAGTTAGAAGCAGCAAGGTGAGAGCGATTTGGCCCGCCACTAATAAATTGTGCGTTCGCTTTCCTCGCGCTCCTCCAGCCAGACGGCGCGAACTCGACGTCATGAGTTGCGCCACCTGTGGATTCGAGAACTGGAACGCGGGAGCAAGACCCGAAACAACACCGCTCGCAATCGCAAGAGCGACGCTGAATCCGAGCACTGGAAGGTTAATCCCGATGAGCACTTCGTGCGGGAACGAATACTCCGGAAGCCAGCGCACCAGGAGTGGAAGTAAGCCGTAAGCCAGCAGTACGCCTCCCAAAGCGCCGAGCAGCGACAAGGCCAGAGCTTCCGTCAGTAATTGAGCTGAATCCGCCACCGGCTTGCACCGATCGCACTGCGAATTGCGAGTTCATGTTGCCGTGCCGTGCCGCGCGCAAGCAGCAATATCGAAACGTTGGCGCATCCAATAAAAAGCAGCAGCGACACTGCTCCGAATAACAGGAATAAAGAATGACCGAGATGTTCCTCAAACTGTTCGTTGAGACCTCGGACTTGAACCCGAAACTTCTTGGGGAAGTGGGTGGGAGTTTCCTTAGCAAACTGCTCCAGCAGCGGTTGCAGCTCGGCGTTGGCCGCCGCGAAAGTCACTCCTGGCTTCAGTTTTACCAGCGGACTGTAGTCAATGTTGGAATCATTGCTGATCTTGAGCGGCAGATATACGGCAGCATCCTCCCAGGTGAACCGCGATGGCAGGACTCCGATGATCGTATAGTTCTTGTGCACCAGCTGAATTCTGCGCCCTACCACGCTCGGGTCCGCATTGAAGTGCCGCTGCCAAAACAGATAGCTCAGAACCACCACCGGCTGCGGGTCTTGACCATCCGGAGCATCGGAAGGAATGAGTGTGCGTCCCAATAGCGCGGGTACCCCGAAATGAATCCCGGCATTTGCTGTGAGTTGCGTGGACGGGACATCTTCTGGAAGATCCTCGTCCGTCGTGGTGAGATTCCACGTGCCCCAGCTTGCGGCAACACTTTCGAAACTCTTGAGTTGCCGTAGCGCCTTGAGCTGTGGACCAGTGATCCCAATCCAGCGCCGGTCACCGCTTTCCGTCAAGACAGTGATGTGGATCATCCGGTTGGCGCCTTGATAAGGATAGGGGTTGGCCAACAGGCCATACATGACACTGAAAACGGCCGTCGTCGCACCGATGCCCAATGTCAGGGAAGTGATGGCAGTGAGGGCGAGGCCAGGCTTCTTGCACAATTCGCGCCAGGAATACCGAAGATCTTGCAGCACACTATCTAATACTGGCCGCGTTCCAAAAGGTTACTTGTATTGCTATGATGCCGGGGTAATTGGATCTTGGTATCGCTCCCTGCCGGTCGCGGCTCGGCTGCACCCTCGAAAGGCCCCACATTTATGTCTCACACGAGCATCCATTCCGAGCCGCGACCGGNNGACCGGCAGGAAGCGCTACCCGCACTGGCCGGTTTTGCAGTATCGTTTTTCGCGCACCCAAAACTCGAACGAGCGACCGTTGGCATCAGCAAAGGAGTAAAATTCAGCCAGTGGGTCCGCTCGAACCTCCATAGCATGCGCGCCGTCATTGCATTGGTCGTTTTGTCGTACGTTGGGGCGGCTCAGCCGTTGCCCGATGCGCGGACGCTCTATGACCGCGTGCAAGCTGCTGCGAAAAGCTTTCACAGCTTGCAATATACGGCTGAAATGACCATGGAGTCCGGATTCCTTTCCGGGCCCGTCAAGTTGACCATCGAAGTCGCGTACCTGAACCCCGGCAAGACGCGGATGGAAATCAAAACATCGGGCACTACGATGCTCAACGTATCCGACGGCGAGACCACTTGGGTCTACAACTCGATGAACAAGCAGTACGCCAAAATCCAGGCCGCGCTGGGACCGGCGGCGGTAATGGCGGTCATGGGCGTCAAGCTTCCAGACATTTCCCTGATCCATCCCACCTATAAGACTATTGGCGAGGAGACCGTCGAAATCGACGGGCAGAAACACGAATGTTGGTTGGTGGAAATGCAAATCAGCGAGTTCTCTTTTGCTTCTGGACCGAACGACAAGGCGGCGCCGCCCAAGGTGACAGGCGCGGTGATGACGTCGTGGATCGACAAGAAACTAGGCATCGATATTCAATTCACTCTCGCCATGAAAATGCAGATGGGCGGCAAGGATGTGGAGATGCATCAGAAGGTGGTGAAGAAGGGCCTGAAAATCGACCAGCCGCTGGACGCAGCGTTGTTCACCTTCACCCCGCCGCCCGATGCGAAGGAAGTAAAAGAACTCCGCTTGTTCGGTATGGCCGCCAAGTCGAACCTTACGGGCAAACCGGCGCCCGCGTTCGAAGTGAAAACGATCTCCGGCGAAACGTTCAGCTTGGCGGCGCTCAAAGGAAGACCGGTGCTCCTCGATTTTTGGGCTACCTGGTGCGGTCCATGCCGCAGAAGCATGCCGGTTCTCGAAAAGATTTCGCTCGAGTTCAAAAACAGCGATCTCGTGATTCTCGGCGTGAATACTGGAGAGGATCGAGAAGCGGTCGAGGAGTTTCTCAAGAAGACTCCATTCGAATATCCGGCGGTGCTGAGCGGCGAATCCGGAATTCTCGAATCCTACAAAGTCACCGCGTATCCGACGTTCATTTTGATCGGACGCGACGGCAAGATCGTTGCGAACGAAATCGGATTCAGCGGCGAGGACCAACTGCGTCAGATGATCGATAAGACCGGCTTGGTTTCTAAGAAGCAATAACGCCCCCGGAGTCATGCCAGGCCTTCGGGGGCTCGTTCTGAATCTTTACTACTGCCGTGCGTCGCCAGGAGTGGCGACGCGGCACGCA
>PMUN01000010.1 GCA_003166875.1 Bryobacterales bacterium
ATCACCCGCGACAACTATCACGACTGGGTCCTCGCCAATGAACGCATGGCCAAGGCTCTGGCCGCCAAGGGGTATCCTTATCAGTTTGTCTTTGCGAAGAACGCTGTGCACTGCGACCGCGGTGTGAAGGCACAGACCCTGCCACTGGCACTGGAGTATGTATGGCAGGGCTACGCGCCAAAGAAGTGAACTGGCCGCGCGAGGTGCGGGCCTACGGCTTGACACTCGGAATCGGCGGCGCCGCTCAATTGTTCCGGTAAGCCGCAGCTTTGCCTTCCCAAGGCCCAATGTAGACGACGGCGCGTGGTTTGGCGGCGCGCAACAGGTCCGCGCCTTTTTCCGTGACGGCGGTGCCTTTCAGGTCCACTTCGCGAAGGGACGGCATGGCGATGAGGACCGCGACGGCTTCATCATTGATACGTCCGCAGCCTTGCAGTTTCAGCCGCTCGAGACCGGTCAGCGATTTCAGTTGTTCCAACCATTTTTCGGTGACGCTGAGGGTGCTTACTTCTCCCAGCTTCGAGCCTTCGATTCCCACCGACGTCGATACGCAAGCGAAGCGCAGTTCGCGCAGGTTCTTGAGAGTGAGAACGGCCTGGAGTCCGGTGTTGGACATGGCGATACTCCAGACGTTCTTGTCGTTGCCCTGGCGGCCGCTCAGATCGAGGTAAGTTAAATTCGGCATCTGGCGGAGTGCTTGCATGCCGGCGTCGCCCAGTTCGTTGCCGCCCATGGTCAAGGCCCTGAGGTTCGTCAGGCTGGTGAGCCGTTCCAGGCCGACGTCGGTCATTAAGGTGGAACCGACATCCAGCGATTCGAGTAAGGTGAGTCCGGCAATATGCTCGAGAGCGGTGTCGCCGGCCTTGGTGCCGTGCAGGTTGAGGCGCTTGAGAAGTTTCCAATCTTTGATGGCGGCGACACCTTCATCGGTGACGTACTCGGCGAAATAGAGATTGAAATCGGTAATGCCGCGCAGGTTCTTGATCTCTTGCATGCCGCCATCGGTGATGTGGGTGAGGGAAAGATCCAGAACACTCAAGGCGGAGTAGCGATTCAAGCGGCGAAGGTCGGTATCGGTGACCCAAGTCCCGCGCAGGCTGATGCCGGTGACCTGCCCTTGAGCGTTGCGCGCCACACTGCCGCCGAGCTCCGTGATCCAATGAGTGTCTTCGCTAGATGGAGTTTCACCACAGGCTGAAACTGCACAAAGGAGGACGGCGAACCAAACAGCTTTCATTGGCGGATTCTCCGGTTGGGCAAAGCCGAATCACGATCGAATACGATTTGACACTCGGGCAGAGCGGTTTTGAGCGCCTGCCAGGCGTTCTCCGTGACAAGCGTGTGATAGATGTTGAGGGCGCGCAGCTCAGTCATGGAGCGCAAGGTTTGGGCGCCCTGATCGGTAATGCCGGTGTTATCGAGGCTCAACTCACTGAGCCGCGGAAGACCCTTGAGAACCACGACAGCCTGATCGTCCAACGTCATGTAGTCGAGCTTGGCGGCGCGTAGGTTCTTCAGGCCGGCTACTGAGGCGATGCCTTCGTCATTGGCGTGGGTGTGGATCAGTTCCAAGCGCTGGAGTTGCTGCAGAGGTTTCAAGGCCGCCAGGCCGGCGTTGCCGATGCCGGTGTAATTCAAATAAAGCTCGCGCAAGTTGGTGAGTGCGGCGATTTGTTTGAGGCCGGCGTCGGTGATTTCGGTGCTGCTAAGATCCAGGCTTTCGAGTTTGGCGAGTTTGGCGAGTCCGCCTAATCCGGAATCGGTGATATCGAGAAAGCGGAGCCGCAGAATGCGCAGGCCAGTTAGCAAGGTGATGTCTTCAAGACCGCGATCGGCGACATGGGAGCCGGAAAGATCGAGATCGCGCAATGCCGTCATGCCTTTTAACTGGGCCAGTCCCGGCGCGTCCACCAGCGTCCCGGCCAGCTTCAGAGTGTCGAGGTGGCTTAACGCCGCGAGCTTCCCCAGGCCCGTCGACGAGACGGTGGTGTTGCTTAGATTGAGTTCGCGAAGGCCGGTGAGCCGCTGGACGGAGGCCAGGCCCAGATCGGAAACCTGCGTTACTTGGAGCTCGAGCTTTTGGAGGTCCGGGAGATTTTCGAGAAAGGCGAGCTGCGCATCACTCAAGGAGGTGGAAGCCAAGTTAACGGATGTAAGGTGGCCACCCACCAAGTCAGCGCTTCCGCCCATCCGGCGAACCCATGTGGCAATGGCCTGGGGAGAGGAATCGGTGGGCTTCGCGGCTCCCTCGCGCGGCGTTTTCAAGAGAGCGGCTCCGTCGAAACGGACCTTGACTTCGGGCAGGGCAGCGCGAAGCGCTTCCACACCATTGGTGGTGACACGGCTGTAGCGGACNNAGGCGGACATCCACGTCGGTGAGGTTTTTCAAGGGATGCAGACTGGCCAGACCGGAGTTCGTCACCAGCGTTCGGTAGAGGTTCAGCACCTCCAGCGATTTCATGCCGGCGAGGATGTCCATAGATTCATCGGGCACCTGCGCGCCTAGCAGATTCAAACTGCGAATCGATTTCAAGTTACGGAGATGCTGTAGGCCCCGGCCCGTGATGCGAGTCCCGGACAGATCGAGTTCTTC
>PMUN01000458.1 GCA_003166875.1 Bryobacterales bacterium
CCCCGTCACTCAACCCGATCGAGGGCGTCCGCCCCACCACAGCTTTTCATTCCCACGATGAGCTAGACGTTACAGGTAACGATCCCGGAGAATCTCCAGGTGATGCAGCTCGTGGCCGGCGATGATGTAACCAAGAGCGCGGACTGTGATGGAGTTTTGACTGGCCGTGCCGGATCGGAGCAGATCCTCCGGCGTAAGGGAGCGAAAGAAAAGAATGGTGGAGCGGCGAACGTGATCGAACTCCGCGATTAGATCGTTCCAGGGGCGGGAATCGAAGTTAGGGGCGGCGACGTAAGGATCCTGATCGAAGCCGGGCAGGGGAGTCGGGTCTCTGCGGGCGAACCGGAGGGCCCGGTAGGTGAAGATTCGTTCGGCGTCGATCAAGTGTCCCAGCACCTCTTTGATGCTCCATTTGCCGGGGGCGTAGCGATGCAGGGATTTTTGCTCGCCGATGGTGCCCAGCATCGGGAGTGACTGGGCCAATTGGGCATCCAGCGTCTGGGTCAGATCGCCGCCTGGAACAAGCGAGACATAGCGGCCATAGTAGGAGTTGTATTCGGTAACCTCAGGCGGGGCGATCATGAATTAATCGTAGCCTAAAGTACTGAGGCGTAACGGTCGAACAATAGACGTGCCTGCCGAAGGACGCTCCGCCCGGAGTCTAATCGTTACCGTTGTGTTCGGGCTTCTGGGCCTGGCGGCGAACCTCACGCACATCACAATTTTCACCGGTGCGACACTGCTTTTCGGCGGCGTGTTCCACCTGGCCATCGCGCTGCTTTACGGGCCGTTCTATGGCCTGCTGGCAGCCTCGATCACGGCGCTGCCCGCGATGGTGTTATGCGAGCATCCGGTAACAGCCTTGATCCTGATTCTGGACGCCCCGGTGGTGGGCTGGCTGGCGCAAAGGAAACGGCTCCCTCCCATAATCGCGGACCTGATCTACTGGGCTACGATCGGGACTCCGCTTGCGATCCTGCTCTATATCGTGGTGTTTAACTTTCCATCGCCGCAAGGTTGGGTGGTGGCCGTGAAGCATCCGGTGAACGGCTTGCTGAATGTGATGCTGGCTGAAATCCTGATCAGCCTTCCGGTAGTTCAGAGATATTGCAGCCGAGCATCCACCACCATCGAGCGGCAGCCACTGCGCGCGCACCTGGTGCACGGCTTTCTGCTGGTGGCGATGGTGCCGATGATGTTGCTCAACATTGTGAACGGCCAGATGTACGCCGACCATCAGGAAACGGAAGCCGGCCAGCGGTTGCACGAGGCCGCGACGGCCATTCGGGAAGATCTTGAAGAGTACGTGACGCGCCACCAGCAAGCCATCATCTCGCTTTCCCAGGCCATCACCAACGAAGGGCGGCTTGATCCCGACACGCTAAATATCCGGTTGGAGCAAAGCCATGCGGTTTATCCCGGTTTTCAAACGCTGGTTGTCGCCAACGCCGAGGGAGTGCCCATCAGCGTGCATCCACTTCTGGGAGCGGATGGCAAATCAATGCTTTCGAAGCCGGGGCCCTATGCTGAGAGCGCCACGCTGCGGGATCGCGAGTACTTCCTCAAAACCATCGAGACACGGCGCTCTCAGGTTTCGGATGTGTTCCTGGGTCGTGCCTCATTGCAGCCCGTTGTCTCCATAACCGCGCCGCTTTTTACCAAAAACGGTGAATTGTTCGGGATTCTCGCGGGTTCTCTCAGGCTTTCTCATTTCGAGCAGTTCAATCAGAACTATCGGACCTTGAACAGCGCTGCGATTCTGATTTTGGATCAGCGCAATCGCGTGATTTACTCCAGCCGCAAAGGTGATTACAGGGCGCTCGAATCCATGGACAACGCGCCGTTGGTGAAGGGGTCGACCCAGGCGGCCGGCCGCGCGACGTTCGCCCTGGACCATTCTGATTCCAAGGGGCGCAATGCACAATACCTGGTGAGCCACGCCATCTGGCCAGCTACCAATTGGCGCGTTCTGGTGGAGCAGCCGCTCTCTGAGATTCACCGGCAAACCGAGCGCTATTACATGCTGACAGCGGCGTGGCTGCTGGGTGCGATAGGGCTTTCGCTCTTGTTCGCGCGCGTGATCGGCGGCGGCATCACGGCGCCTCTGGAGTTGCTGGTGAAGCGTGTCCGGCAGTTCACCATGAAGGGCGATCCGCCGCAGAAAGTGCAGTTGCCGGCTCAGGCTCCCGCCGAGCTGGAGCAGCTAGTGGACGATTTCGATCAGATGTCGGTGCGTCTGAACGAATCCTACCAGCAGTTGCAGGAAGCGCTGGCGGATCGGGAGCGCTTGAACGACGAGCGGGGCGCTTTGTTGGCCGATCTGGATCGCAAGGTGCGCGATCGCACCGCGGAGCTGGCGGAGGCGAAGTTGCGGGCCGAAGAGGCCAGCCGCGCCAAGAGCGAGTTTCTGGCCAATATGAGCCATGAGATTCGCACTCCGATGAACGGCGTTTTGGGCATGATGGGGCTGGTGCTCGGGACGCACCTGGATGACGATCAGCGGGAGAATCTGCGGGTAGCAAAAACATCTGCGGATTCGCTGCTGACGGTGCTGAACGACATCCTCGACTTCTCAAAGATCGAGGCTGGCCGGCTGGAGCTGGAATCCATTCCTTTTTCGGTGCGGCATTGTGTTACGGCGGCCGTGAATACCCTGGAATTCGTGGCGCGTGAAAAAGGGCTGCAGCTTTCGGCCACCGTGCATCCCGAGGTTCCGGATCAATTGGTGGGCGATCCGCACCGGTTGCGCCAGGTCTTACTGAACCTGATCAACAACGGAATAAAGTTCACCAAAGCCGGATCGGTGCGGGTTCAGGTGCGGCTGGAGGAGCAGCACGACGGCGCGGCAACTATTCGATTCGACGTGTCTGATACCGGCATCGGGCTATCGAGAGAGCAACAGAAGGTGATCTTCGAACCGTTCCGGCAAGCGGATGGATCGGTGACGCGAAAATATGGAGGCACCGGATTGGGCCTTGCGATTTGCGCGCGCCTGGTGGAGCTGCAGGGCGGCAGCATGTCGGTGAGGAGCGCGAAAGGGGAAGGCAGCACGTTCTCGTTCCAAATACGCTGCGGCATTTGTTCGGAGCTCGACCTGGCTCCGCAAAAGCGTCCTGTGGAAAGGGCCGCCCGGCGTGCCGCGTCACGGGAGCGGCTGAAAGTTCTGCTGGCTGAAGACAATCGAGTGAACCAGTTGTTGGTGGTGCGCCTGTTGCAGGCGCGTGGGCACAAGGTAGTGGTGGTAGGCGACGGCCAAGCGGCCTTGGACGCCATCGAAAAAGAGAGCTTCGATCTGATTCTGATGGACATCCAGATGCCTGAGATGGACGGCTTGGAGGCCACCCGGATTCTGCGCGAGCGGGAGCAGAGAGGGCTTCGCTCAGCTCCCATCATCGCGATGACGGCGCATGCCATGAAAGGCGATCGCGACAAATGTATCGAGGCCGGAATGACTGGCTATATTTCAAAGCCAATCCAGCCCGACCAGCTTTTCGAACTGATGGAAGAAGTGATGGCGCAAGCGGCTGAGCGCTAAACCCCCTGCCTGCTGGGTCGAGACTCTTCTCGACCCCAGTCTTCGACTGCGTTGGTGGGGCGGACCCCCTGGTCCGTGCGGATCCCCCAGAGCCCGCTCCCACAAGCATTGACAAACACGAGCAGCAGGCCGACGTGGGCGTCGGCCGCGGACCAGGGGGTCCGCCCCACTTGGCATTTGACAGCAATTTCCGGATAGTTGTCACTCGGCATTTCTCCTACACTGGAGTGGTGCAATTTCGCGAACCACTGGAAGCGGCGTCACGCCTCGCTCTGTCTTATTTGGATCAATTGGACCGGCTTCCGGTTGCACCTACGGTGGGCCTGAATGAACTGCGGAGCCGTCTCGAGAAGCCATTGAATAATGCCGGGATTGATCCCGAGCAAGTAATTACGGAGCTGGCGGCGGATGTCGAAGGCGGCATTATGGCGTCAGCCGGTGGGCGATTTTTCGGCTGGGTAATGGGCGGATCGTTACCCGCGGCGCTGGCAGCCGACTGGCTGACTTCCACCTGGGATCAGAATGCGGGATTGTACGCCGCGGGACCTGCGGCCGCCATCGTAGAAGAAGTGGCAGGCGCGTGGCTTAAGGAGATCTTCGGGCTTCCCGCTTCAGCCAGCTTCGCGCTCGTGACCGGCTGCCAAATGGCGCATGCGACGTGTCTTGCGGCCGCTCGCCATGCGGTTCTTTTCAAGCGCGGCTGGGATGTGGAACAGCGCGGGCTGTTTGGCGCGCCACCGATACGATTGTTGACTAGCAGCGAGCGGCATGGCACCTTTGAGCGGGCGGTTCGCTTCCTGGGGCTCGGCCTGCAGCAGATCACAAATCTTCCAATCGACGAACAGGGCCGGTTGCGCGCGGATGCGTTGGAGCAGGCATTGCGGGCCGATCCGGAATCGCCGGCCATTGTGCTGCTGCAAGCCGGCGATGTGAACATCGGCGCTTACGATTCGTTCGAGGCGTTGATTCCGATCGCGAGACGATACGGCGCGTGGGTTCATGTGGACGGTGCGTTTGGATTGTGGGCGGCTGCGAGCCCACTGTTTCGTCACCTGGTGAAGGGCGTGGAAGCGGCGGATTCCTGGGCCACCGATGGCCACAAATGGCTGAATGTTCCATATGATTGCGGCTACGCATTTGTTGCTGATTCGGACGCGCAGCGAGCTTCGATGTCGTATCGGGCGCCCTATCTGACGCATGCCGCGAATGCTCGCGATCAAATGGACTGGACGCCGGAATGGTCGCGACGGGCGCGCGGCTTTTCAACCTATGCGGCGCTTCGCCAGTTGGGAAAGAACGGTGTGGCGGAGCTGGTGGAGCGCTGCTGCCGCCATGCGCATTCTCTCGTTACGAGAATCGGCTCACTGCCTGGCGCCGAGATAGTGTGGGAGCCAGTTATCAATCAGGGCCTGGTGAGGTTTGGGGACGACCAAAGAACGGATGAAGTAATCGCGGCGATTGTCGCGACAGGTGAGGCATTCTTTGGTGGAACCACGTGGCGCGGGCGCCGTGCCATGCGTGTGAGCGTCTGCAATTGGCAGACTTCAGACCAGGATGTGGATCGCGCGGTGAAGGCGGTAGAGGCAGTTTTGGCAGCGTAGGACAAGCCTCCGGCT
>PMUN01000231.1 GCA_003166875.1 Bryobacterales bacterium
TTTGCAGAAGCGGCTGATATGTTGTCGATCACATATCAGCCGATATGTTGCGGCGAAAAATATGTTGCGGATCTGAGACTAGGCCAGGAAAACGGCGGTTTTCCCGGCCCAATCCAAAACATAACTCTCTTGACGGCCGTCGCTTACAGGGCTTTCAGAAACGCCATAAGTGACGGTAGCGCGCGTTGCAGGGGCGGAGACTTCACACCGGTGATATCGACGCTGGCCAACGCCCTGGCCTTCATCTCCATGTCCACCTCGGCATAGATGTGCGTCGTATCCAGCGATACGTGGCCGAGCCAAGCGCGAATGGTATTGATGTCGACGCCCGCGCGCAGCAGATGAACGGCCGTCGTGTGTCGTATCGTGTGTGGGCTTACGCGTTTGGTGGCCAAAGATGGCACCGACCGGCTCGCCAGATCGCCGTACTGCGTCACAACACGGTGTATCCCGAAGCGGGTCAGTGGCTGGTTGACGCGATTCAGGAAGACCGCCTCGGCCGGATCTCGAGCGCCAGCCAAACGAGACAATGAGATGACCGTAGTCGACCACAAAGGACAGGTCCGGAACTTGTTTCCTTTTCCGTGCAGTCGCACTGACGAGGGCACGCCCAACTGCAAATTGGCAATGGTCAATCTCGCCACCTCATCGGCACGCGCGCCACTGTTATACAGGAAGAGAAGTAGAGCGTGGTCGCGTGCTCCGAGATCTGTGCGTCGATCCGGCTGATTCAACAATGCGTCCATCTCGGCCTTTTCGAGATACTCGATCACGGTCTTAGCCGTCTTTTTGAACGGCACGGCTCGTACTTCGGCACACCAGGCAACGTGAACAGGGGAACGCATGCCAATGAAACGAGCCAGCGAGTGGATGGTGGCGAGCCTTTGGTTGCGGGTGACGCCACTGCACTGACGGTCATGTTCCAGGTGTTCAAGGAACGTGCGAACGATCGCCGGCGTCAGGTCTTCCACGGTCATACGATCGATAGCGACACAACCGTGTTTGCAGGCGAATGGTAACAGCAGCATCAATGTGTCGCGATAGCTGGCCTGAGTGTTTCGGGAGAGATTGCGTTCGGCCACCAGATGCTCCAGAAGAAAGCGTCGGATCCAGGGCCCCAGGATGTTCTCATGCTTCATGATCGGCCTCCATTGCGTACTGGGCAAAGCGATGGCTGGCCGCTTGCAAAAGGTCGGGAGTCATCTGCAGATAACGTTGGGTTGAACGGATATTGATGTGGCCAAGGTAGGTCGCGAGTTGCGGGAGCAATCGCTGAACGTCCTGGCCGGCGCGATACCATGCGATCAGCCGATGCACAGCCGCCGTGTGGCGAATGTCGTGTAAGCGTGGAGGTCGGAGCTCGCCGATGGGGCAATTGATTCCGGCAACTCGACGGACGTGCTGAAACAGTGAGATGACACGCGGATAACACCAACCTCGACCGTCACGCGTCGTGAATAGCGACGATGCACTCCCACATCGCATGGGGAGCTGGTGACGGCGCTCGATATGGTCAGCGAGTTCCCGGGTGAGCTTTGGTCCAATCGGAACCAGGCGGGTTTTGAAGAACTTGCTGTCGCGGACGGTAATGACCTGTTCGGTCAGATCGACGTCCTTCAATGTCAGATGAAGGGCTTCGCTAATGCGCATGCCACTCCCGTACAGCAACAAGAGGAGCGTACGAAACATAGCCGGCACTTGAGGGCTGTGCCCGACGCGCAAGCTCGTCGTCGCCTCCACTAATCGGTGGAGTTCTTCAGTGGAATAGACGTAAGGAGTTTGCTGGGCCGGCAGCTTCGGCAACGTCCGCGGCAATGGCGAGCAACCTACATATCCACGGCCGATGGCGAATCTATAAAACCCAGTCAAGACTTTGTACCGCAACAGCCATGTAGCGCTGAGCGCTCCCTTGCCGCGAAGGAAGTCAGCTACGGCTTCGGGTGTTACCTCGCCGATCTTTGAACTGCCCATCGCCCTGCTGAACTGATGGAGCAGTTGGCCAGCGGACTCGAAACGCATTCCCAGCGACCGCTGCCGGGTCAAGTAGGCATCGATCACTTCTGTCAGCGTCATTGGAGATCTCCCAGGTCGAAAGCGCCGACTTCGCGGAGCGATCCGATGTTCACCTTGGCATAGATGCTCGTTGCCGACGTGCTGCGATGGCCTAAATGGTCACCGATCTCCTTGAGCGTCAGTCCATCGGCGAGGAGTTTCGTCGCGCAGGCGTGGCGTAGGGCGTGTCCGCCACGATGGGCGGCCTCGACTCCAAGTGCCACGAATCTGCGGTTGGCGACATCGTAGATACTCCCCGCTTTGATAGGGCGACGGGGTGCCTGCATACAAAGGAACACTTCCGGACAGGATGACGGGGGACGCACCGTGTCGATGTAGACAGACAGTGCTTGGGCGACCGAAGGGAGCAACGGATAAATCTGCGGTTGTCGACGCTTCAGGCGAAATATATGGAGAGTATGTCCAGGCCAGTCAATCTGATCGATGCGCAATGCTGCAACTTCTCCACTGCGCATACCGTAGACCGCGAGCAGAAGCAAGATTGCGCGATCACGGATGTCCCGTGGCCTGTCCGTATCGGCATGCGCCAGCATTCGCTGCACATCGGACCAGTCCGGCGCATAGGGCAAGGATTCTTGCTGGTACAGCCGAGGTCGACAAATCGACATCGCCACGCTAGCCGCGCACATTCCCTGCGTTGCGGCATAACCTAGAAACGCACGCAACGCAGACGCGATGTTGGCAATCGAGACGCGGGACCATCGCCCCATCCCTTGGGTCGCGAAAAAGTTGTCGATGTCTCCGGCCTGCAGATCACCGAGTCGGCGATTCGTCCGCTCGCACCAGCATAGAAACCTGTCGGCAATGCGCGTCCATTGCTCCACTGTCGAGGGAGTGAATCCGCGATCATCGCGCATCCACTCGATATAACGGTCGAGCTCATCTTGATACTGAGAAACCACTGTTGGTTGGCGCCACCAGCCAAGAAAACGTAGCCACGGCCGCCCTATATCGACCACTCTCCGCGCGGCAGTGGTCGCGCCACGAAGGTTCTGTCGCTTTTGCGCAATCTCCAGAAGCACCTCCATTTTGACGCCATGGCATGCGCGCGTATCGAGATGTCGGCAAATCCACAAGAGCTCGTTGCGTTTGATCTTTAGGGCGCCGGGACTCGCGCCGTAATCCTCACAATGGCGTAAGTAACGGTTCCGCTCGTCCGCGAACGGTACGTCATCAAGCCGAGCTTGAGCGGCCTGACTGGAACAAGGCAGTTGATGCATGGCGAACCTCCAATAGAGTAAGGCTCGCGCAGGTTGCGACTTATGTTGCGTCTACAATGACCAGCCTTCAGTCCGGGCAGCGAGGACAGCACTTGGCGCAACATATTTTTCGCCGCAACATATCGGCTGNNCGGCTGTAGCAATAGCCGTCCGGATGCTGCTCGCGATATTCCTCCCACAGCAGTTCGACGGTCAGGTCGCGGTGCTGCTCAAGCTGTTGGCGGATGTGGACAAAATCGGGCTGTGCTCGCAGCGGCACTTTCGCCACCGCTTGGCCCGGCGGGAACAGCGCTTGTTCCAGGCGGTCCTCATCCCATTCTTGGTCGAGCGGCCAGCGTAAGCCGGCTGCGTTCATCCGCGCCAGATATTCGTGGACGGTGCTTTGACTCACGTTGGCGCTGCGTGCGATCTGCCGCTGGCCGAGTTTTTGCTCGAAGTGCAGCCGCAGGATCTCGTGGATCTTTCTCATGGACTTTCGCTTTCTGGGCAACTTCGATCGGCCCTCCTGGGACCGACCAATGATCACCCTTGGTTAAAGTCCAGCGCCGCCATTTTTCCGTTCTCCTCTCATTCCGATCACTGTTCTCCCTTGTCGATCACCCTCGGCCCAGGCCGGGCCAGAAGTGATCGGTTTCAGCGGAGAACGGCTGATCGACTTCGCAGGAGAACACTGATCGGTTTCCCAGGAGAATGGGTGATCGGCTTCAGAGGAGAACGGCTGATCGGTTTGGTGGAGAATCCGCACGAAAGTATGGTGAGCCAATCTCCGAGACCTTCGTGGTTCGTCCCGACGTTGAGGTCACCGCGACCTACGCAGCAGGTCGACGGGTTACTGAACTGCTAATCGCTCCTGGGACATCCGGCGGCCTCATCAAGTCGCGAGGAAACGGGCTGAGTCGAGAATCCGTGGACACGATCATCGATGAGTTGGTGCCGCTCTCCGTACGTGGCAAATACGTGATCGCGGGGTTCGCCAATTTGATTTGCCTTCCAGCGAACAACTGTCAGGGCAGCGAGCGAATATACGAGAAGGTCACGATCTACTACAATGCCGCGCCAGAGGGGCGAGTGTACTACGCGGACGTCAAGTGGAACGAGAAGACCGTTGCTCGACCACAGTAGACGAGACAGAAAGTCCCGAGCGATATGTGGGCTTATCGGAAAATTGCCCCCCAACGGGGACAAATTCCCAGCCCCGCCGATGTTTCGCAAAGGGTCCTTTGTGCAACTCGACGCTGAGGTGATCCTGTCTCGAATGATTGAGTGCTAGCAGACGTGCCGCAATACTGATGTGGCGAGGATTTGGGTCGAGCCGTACACTGGCGCCGGAGTTCCTATTGATTACTGGGGGCACAGCCCTACACCGACGGCCCACAACCGGAACTTAATTCCCCGGAACATCTTAACCCGGATTGCCCTTGGCCAAGCGGCGCGAATCTCAGATCGTCAGCGGGCGGAGACCGCGCCCGGCGGACGTCGAGGGATCGGACTTCCTATGGCCAGAAGAAGCCGTAGGGCGTGAAGGCGCACCCGTGCAAGATGTTCGAATACATCGGTTGAATTTCGTACTGCTTTTGGTTCAGCCTGACAGAACCATAGCCGAAATTGATGTTCTGGCATTCGTCGGCGATCTCGGAGCCGAACAGCTCCAGGCTAACGGTGTTCCACCATGCGTTGCCGTCGGGATCGGTGATGGTTTCTAACGTCTCGTGGGCGAGGACGTCGGCCGTGGAATCGACGAGCGGGCCGTTCGGACTGGGCGGCAGGACCTGGCATCCGGGCACATTCTGGTACGGCTCAACGGTATAAAGCAGGTGTCCGACGGGGGTATCGACGCTGCTGTGATAGGCGCAGAAAGAAAAGGTGGCGGGATTATCGGGCGAATAGCATATCCCCAAACCCGGGGCGAAGCATACATCTTGTCCCGGTGGCAGATAGATGTGAAAGATGTGATTGTAACCTGAGTCCTGCAGCAGAGAAGCAACCTCGTAGGCGAAGGACTCCATGTCGGAGTCGTACAGAGTGTGCGGCAGAGTGCCGGTCGCCAAGACGCCGGGCCCCACGGTGTACCGGTTGTTGCCATAGGCGCCCACATACGCATCGGCGATATGGATCATCTGGCTCTTGCCCAGGTCGTTTAGAAAATTGGACGGTGTCCCCCAGCAAGCCGGCGCGCAGTTGACATAAACTCCGTGGGTCTGCGCGGAGGGCACGGTAGGGCCACCGTTGTTGGTGACGTCCCCGGGATAGTACCCCGGCTGCGGTATCGAGGGAATGAGGATGAATGTATTCGGCGAGGTTGGCGAAGCTTCCGACTTGCCGGAGGCCCACAGGGCCCGCCGATCCACCTTCGACAAACCCAGCGCGTGGATCGCGGAATGGTTGGTGACGGGGGCGCTTTGGCCTGCCTTGAGAGTGAGGTTTGTGTACGTTTCCTGCGCCAGGGCGCTTGGAAGCACCATCGCCAGCGGGATGCCGGCTAGAAGTATGGACTGCAAAGTTCGAGATATTTTCATCGATTCAGATCTTCTCCTTCCGCAGGCGCTTGGCCGGCTCCAGGCAGCGTAAAAAAACCCGTAAAGGGGTATTTTCCCGGGATTTCCATTTTGGCTCCCGGCTCGTACGAGCCTATCACTAATCGCCTCGATTGCGTCCACTCGATCTTGCAGGGCGCAGCATTTTGAGAGTTCTAGTACCCATGAGACGAGTACCGTTCCCTTCCAGACGGGTGCCAACCTGCAGCTTGGGCGCGCTTCGGCGCAATTCTCGGACACTCCACCGTCCTTCCTTCTTTTCTTTGTCATCGCTTCGCCCGGTCCGTTAGCGGCCAAGACCTTAACTTAACCCACCGGCAATGGCAGAGCCCAGATCCGCCGCAGAATCGCCGCGCACACCCGTCGCGTCAAATGGCCCTCGGCCAACAGGAGCCAATAGTACCGGGCGTGCTTCACCAACCGCCCGCCGGTCTTCACCAGCCGCTGCTGCAAGCTGGTCAGTGACCAGCGGTCGATTTTCTTCGGCAACACCAGCCGCCGCCATAGGTTCCCCAAGTTGTAGGCGATCACACTCAACCATAGCCGCACTTCGTTGGCCCGGAATCGATGACAGCTGAGCCGTGTCATCTTCACTGCCTGCTTGCCTTCCTTGATCCACTGCTCCGCCGTCCCCCGCTTGTTGTAGAACCGCACCGCCGCCCGGCTTGGCAGGCTCGGGTTCGTGACGATGAAGCCCACTCGTGGGAATAGCTCGCTACTCGGCGGGCCTTCTTCCAGCTCGCTGCCTGGTAGAGAAAACTCTTGTACTCGACCAAGGGTTTGATGCTGGGCCTCCCCACCGGACGCAGCAGCAACTCGGCGATGTCCCGTTCCAGGTTCTCGTTGGCCGGGATGCGGATGGCGTAGTTGACACCCCGCCCTTCCAGCGCCTCGTAGATCTCCGGCTTGGCAAAGGCCGCGTCGGCGCGCACCACCACTTCTTTCCCGTGCTTGTGCTGGCGCTGGATCTCGGGCAACAATAGCTCTTCCCAGTCGTCGGCGCTGTGCACGTTCCCGGGCCGGAGTTTCGCCGCCAGGCAGTCGCCTTCGCGATCAGCTCCCGGTTGATCGTTCTCAGACCGGCCAGGTTGTCTGCTTCAGCGAGCAGTTCCGTCTCGAACGACTGCAACCTCGAAGTCAGGGCCGCCCCACGGTCCCAGGTCTTCTCCGAACCGATCAGCCGGAAGGTCGGATCTTGGGAAAGACGCTCAGCATCGTTTACGTCCTCATATCCCGCCAACCGGCTGTACACCGACTGCCGCAGTAGATCGGCCAGAGGCAACCGGCTGTTGGTGCCCCGTGGGTCCGTCAAGTGCTGTTCGATGAGTTGGCTGAGTCCCAGGTGCTCGTCCAACTCTCGGACCAGAATCAAGCCTCCGTCGGAAGTCACCCGCGAACCTTGGAAATCCACTTTCAGAAATCCGTTGAAACATAGCTGAATCGACTTGTTTTGCTTTTCACCCACGCGGTGCATATCCTCCGTGCCTGATTCCTTGCGCTGGAACCTGCATACACAAAGGCGTCCAAGAGCCTCACGAAGTTATCAGTGAGCGGTCAAATCGGAAATCCGGGCTTAAAGGTGAACGTCGCATCTTTCACTTTCCGGTTCATTTCAAGCGATCAGCTACGAGATTGCCTCGCGTACTATGAACGCAGAACTCATCCTAGTAGCATGCGCACAATTGGCTCCGCCGATCACTGGGAGGCTCAGCGATGGTTCGAACGCCTCCTGATGTACCTACTTGAGGAACCGAGGCGCTTAAAGGTCGTGAAGGCGGTCAGGCGCGCATTGGTTGTGGCCGAAACCGGGGTCCTCTCGGGACCACCGCGTGAGTTGCAAAACCGGTAAGTTTTGAGACTCGACGCGACCTCCCTGAAGTCAATCGCTTTCCCGTCCCACAGGTCTGCCTCAAAACGGGCTGGGGATGTCGTCGGCAAGTCGGACAAGCGATCATTCAGCTTCAAAAACAAGTAGCAGCCCGCGTCATTTAGTTAGCGCTGAGGAGGGCCCGGCACTACGATCAATGGTCGCGATCGGTTACTAGGTCGGTAAGCGCTGCCAGGGCGCGCTGGTAGGGGGACTCGGGGAACTCGGTTACGATGGCGCGGGCCTTGTCGGTGAAGGACTGGGCGCGTTCGCGGACGCGTTCGAATCCACGGTGGCGTTCGATCAAGCGGCGGATCTCGGAGAACGGAGCGCGGTCATAATTGCCGTCCTTGAGGACATTGTCGACCAGGCGTTTTTCGTCCGGCTCGGCGTTTTCGAGCGCGTAAATTAGAGGGAGGGTGACCTTGCCCTCGCGCAGATCGCTTCCGACGGGTTTTCCAAAGACCTTTTCGTTGGAGGTGAAATCCAGGACGTCGTCCACTAGTTGGAATGCGATGCCGAGGTTCCAGGAGAACTCGCCCAGGCGGGCTTCAGTGGTCTCATCAGCGCCGCCCATCATGGCGCCTAAGCGCGCGCAGGCGGAGAAGAGGCTGGCGGTTTTGCGGTCGACCAGTTCCATGTAATCGGCTTCGGAGATGGCGATCTTGCCGATGGATTCAAGCTGGAGCAGTTCCCCCTCCACCATGAGTTGGGTGAGAGCGATGAGCAGATCGAGCACATGAAAATTGCGCTCGCGAAGGGCGATTTGAAAGGCCTGCATGTAGAGCCAGTCGCCCGCCAGCACGCAGGTGTGATTTCCCCAGATGGTATTGGACGAGGGACGGCCGCGGCGTGTTTTGGCGATATCAATGACATCGTCGTGGACGAGGGTAGCAGTGTGGATCATTTCGACAACAGCGGCCATGCGTATGGATCCATCGGAAACGGCGCCCACCAGCCGGGAGGCCAACAGCAACAGCATGGGGCGCAGGCGTTTTCCTCCGCCGTCTTGCAGGTATCGATTAATGGTAGTGACGGCGTCGACGCTGGCCACCGATTCCAGGCTGATCTCGCGCTCCACGCGTTCGAGATCGTCCTTGACCAGGTCGAGCATCTCGCGCGCGGTGAGGGCCTGCCCGATCCTACTGGTGAGTCCCATGGGAATTATTCAGTTTAGCAGTTGGTTCTGTCATGCGTCTCACGCGTGAGATCGGCAAAAGGCACCGACTCCCTCACGGTCGCGGTTCGGTAACGCTCCTTTCCGAACCGCGAGCGTAAGCGACCGGTGCTTTGAATTTTTCACGGCGAGGTACGCAGGAGGAGACGGTGGAAGTTTTCGGTGGTGAGTCGGGACACTTCTTCCAGAGAGCAGCCGCGGAGGTCGGCTAGTTTTTGGGCGGTGTGGATTATTAGGGCAGGTTCGTTGCGCTTGCCGCGTTTGGGAACTGGGGCCAGATAGGGGGCGTCTGTTTCGAGCAGGATTCGATCGCTCGGGGCCGCTCTCGCCGACTCTTGCACCTGGGTCGCTTTTGGAAATGTGAGGATGCCGCCGAAGCTCAGGTAGAAGCCGAGATCCAAGGCGCGCTGAGCTTCGTCGGGACCGCCGGAGAAGCAGTGCATGATGCCCGAGATTCCATGCGGCTTCCAATATTTTTCAAGCAGAGCGATGGTGTCGTCCCAGGCCTCACGGGTGTGAATGACGATCGGTTTGCGCGCTGAGGCGGCGATGGACATTTGCTCGATGAACGCGGATTTCTGTGCTTCGCGCGGTGCGAAGTCGTAGTGGTAGTCCAGACCGATCTCGCCGACGGCAACTACTTTGGGATTCGAAAGCAGGTCAGCGATGCGGCGGTAATCTCCGGGGCCGGCTTTGGCGGCATCGTGCGGATGAATGCCGATGGTTGCTAGAAATGCAGGATATTTATCCGCCAGACGAATGCCGGCTTCGAGATCGGGTGGGCCGTTGCCGGTTCCGATGGCAACCATTTTTTCGACGCCCGCGACGAGGGCCCGCTCGATCACTTGATCGCGATCGGCTTCAAACTCCTGGCTGTCCAGGTGACAGTGGGAGTCAATCATAGGAGTTCCTATGGGCCTGCTGGCCCACCAAAGGTGATGAAGACGCGCCGTGGCGCACGGACTCATACGTGCCGCGTTCACACTCCTGTGAACGCTTGGGTTCAGTCGCCACGGGTGTTCGCAAGAGTGCGAACACGGCACGCATGAGTGCGTGCGCCACAAGCGGGTTGCGTAGAATCAATAATTCTGGACAGGCGTCTTCAACGGAGTCAATCAGACTCACTTCAAACGCGCTCCGATGGGAATATCTTCCAAGAATCCAGCGAGGACGGGCTTGCCGCCTTCGACTGATGCGGCGACGATCATGCCGTTCGATTCGATGCCGCGCAACTTTCGAGGTTGAAGATTGGCGACAATGACCACCTTGCGGCCAATCAACTGCTCGGGAGTGTATGCCTCAGCGATGCCGGCAACCAGAGTGCGAGGTTCGGGCTCACCGATGTCAACTTTCAAATGGAGAAGCTTGTCGGCGCCCTTGACGCGTTCGGCCGAGAGAACCTGCCCGACACGCATTTCCACTTTGGCGAAATCGTCGATCGAGATTTTGGAATCGGCAGGCACAATGACCGCGGGCGTTGTCGCGAAGAGCGCGGCTTGCCGAGATTTTTCGGACGTCTCCAGTTCCTGCATTTTTGCAATTGCCGGCGCCGCGTCCAATCTTGGAAAAACGCCCAACACCTTGCCTACTTTTTGGCCGCCCGCGAGCTTGCCCCAGTGCAGGTCGGCGACCTTGATGTTCGCCATGGGCTCAGGCATGCCGAGTTGTTCCCAGATATTTTGGGCCGACGCGGGCATCACTGGATAAATCCAACCGCAGATGATGCGCAACGATTCGGCAGCCGTATACAGCGTTTCGTCCAGCAACTTCTGGACGTGATGATCCTGGTCCTTTGCCAGCTTCCAAGGCGCGCGCTCCACGATGAACTTATCAATCACGGTAATGAACGCCCAGACGATTTCCAGGCCCTTCGAGAAGTTGAACTGATTGAAGGCATCCAGGACGATTTCGGTAGTTCCGCGCGACGCTTCCGCGATTTCACCCAAACCGTCGGACTGGGGAATCACGCCCCCGCGGTACTGCTGGATCATGCTGAGAGTTCGGCTGGCCAGGTTGCCCAAGCCGTTGGCGAGATCCGCGTTGTAACGCTGGATCAATGCGTCGTAGCTGAAGCTGCCATCCTGGCCGAAGGTGATTTCGCGCAACAGGAAATAACGCAGCGCATCCACACCCGCGACATCCACAATGGGACCGGGGCGCACAACGTTGCCTCGCGATTTGCTCATCTTGTTCTCTTCGAAGAGAATCCAGCCGTGCGCGAATACTTTTTTGGGCAGCGGCAGATCGGCAGCCATTAGAAAAGCCGGCCAGTAGACGGCGTGGAATCGCAGGATGTCCTTACCGATCAGGTGCAGGTCGGCCGGCCACAGATTATCGTCCTTGACGGCGCTCATATAAGAGATCAGCGCGTCGAACCAGACGTAGAAGACATGATGGTTTTCCGCCGGCGCGGGGATGCCCCACTTAATATTGGTTCGAGTGATGGAAAGATCGTTGAGGCCTTGCTGGACGAACGCGATGATCTCGTTGCGCCGGTGATCGGGCTTTACGAACTCGGGATCACTCTCATATAAATCCAGCAGGCGCCGCTGGAATGCGGACAGCTTGAAGAAATAATTCTCTTCGGTGACGGTTTCGGTGG
>PMUN01000067.1:0-3456 GCA_003166875.1 Bryobacterales bacterium
GCTATCCAGACCAGGGGGTCTGCCCCACTATCCCACAACGTCAGGCGCCCACCATGGCGTTCAACTGGCCGACAGCGTCGCGAAGAGTGCCGGATTGCGTGCTTAGCTGGTGGCTGGCTGATGCACTTCGCTCGGCGCTGGCCGCTGTTTGTTGGGTTACGCTCTGCATCTGGACCACAGCTTTGGCCACCTGCTGGATACCGCGCGCCTGCTCCTCGCTTCCCAGCTTGACCTCTTCCACCAGCGTGTTCACCTTATCGGCGCTTTCAGTAACGGCTCGGACCGCCGCCGCCACCTGGTCCAGCTTGTGCTTGCCGTCTTTCGATTTGGAAATGGATTCCTCGATTAACGACGCGGTGTCTTTGGCTGCTTGAGCGGACCGCTGGGCGAGGTTGCGAACTTCGTCGGCCACCACGGCAAAACCCATCCCGGCTTCGCCCGCCCGGGCAGCTTCCACAGCGGCGTTCAGAGCCAGGATATTGGTCTGGAACGCGATCTCATCGATCACTTTGATTATCTTCGAGATTTTGTCGCTGGAGGCGCTGATTTCATTCATCGACAACAGCATTTGGTCGAGATTTTCGCCGGCTTCCTGGATGCGCCGTGCAGCTTCCGTCATGTTCTCGGCCGCCATTCGGGAGTTCTCCGCATTCTTGTCCGTCATGGCGTTAATCTCTTCGGTGGAAGCGGAGGTCTCTTCGAGTGACGCCGCCTGTTGGGAGGAGCCCTGCGCGAGAGCTTGGCCGGAGGACGCAACCTGAGAGGCTGCCTCCGCAACCTGCCGCGCTCCGTCTCCCACATGGACGGCGATCCGCCGCAGCTGGTCCGTGATGCCCCGCACGACCCAGGCGACGATGCCGCCCACTCCGAGACAGACAGCAATCAACCCGAAAGCGATCCATCGGCTGTGAGAAGAGGTCTCGCTGGCCGCCTTCACCTCAGCCGCTTGAATGGTACTGAGCAGTTTTTGTAGTGTTGCTACGGACTGTAGCATCGGTTCGTAGTTCACGAGCGTCTGGTTCACGGTGTCGTTGAGCTTGTCATCGAATTGGCCGGCGGCGCTCATCCGCACGATTTCCTGGTACAGCGGCTGCCAGGCGACGAGCTTCTCCTGGAGGGTGTCGAGGGCTTGGCGACCGGCGTCCGTCACCAGCATCGGCCGTATCTGAGCCGCCAATTCGTTCGTGTGGGCAGAACTGGAGGAGAACAAGGCCTTGCTCTTTTCCACGACGGCCGGGTTCTTCAACATGGAGTACAGAATGACCCCGCGCTGGGCGGTCCTGAGGTGTTCGACAGTCACCTCGAGACCGCCGACCAGTTCTTTCTTCTTGGCCGTCTTGTTCACGGCGCTATCCAACAACGTGCCGAGCGCTCCCATCGACCAGAGTGACGAATAGGCCAGTCCTAACAAGACAGCCAACATACCGCCAACAGCGAACATCAATTTCTTTCCGATAGTCATCTGAGTTTTCATAGCCGGTTACACTCCGCTGCCAAATCAGCTCATCGGCGAAACTAGTCGCGATTTGAGACGCTTCGCGGGGCTCCGGGTGAGAGGAAAGTCCGCTGGCCCCCACCTACCTTGAAGGCTGATAAGGAGCAGATCCGTGAATGCCAGGACAAATAAAGAGCATGCTCGACTCCATCATTCAACAACGGGCGAAAGGTAATTCCACAATCGCCGGCACCACCAAGACCAAGTTGATTTTGAAGGGTGTGAACCCGGACCGCTTCAACAGTTCGTCGCCCGACGATCCGGCGATGCTGTCGAAAGTAAGAGCCATCGCAGTCGAGCTGGGAGTGAGTGTATAAAATGCCGATCAAAACCGCGAGTTCAACCAAAGCACTGCCCGATGCCGTTCAGGATCTGAAGCGGCAGTGCGGAACGAGCCAGCCCCGGGTGGTACTCCTCTTCAGCTCCTCCAAATACGACGCCGGCGAGCTCACCCAACAAATGCAACACGCCTTCCCAGACGCCTGTGTGGTGGGCTGCTCTACGGCGGGCGAGATAGCCGGCGGCCGCATGTTGACAGAATCGGTGGTTGCGATGTTCCTGGACGGCGACATCGTGGAGGACGCCTCGGCCGCAGTGGTGGAGAACCTGCGCGGTGAGGCGCGGCTGCGTGAGGCTTTCTCCAGCTTCGAGCAGCATTTTCATGCGCCGGTTTCCTCCATGGATATCCACAAATACGTGGGACTGGTGCTGGCCGACGGCTTGAGCGGAGCCGAGGAGCATCTCATGGAAAAGATCGGCGACCGCACCGATATTTTCTTCATCGGAGGATCGGCGGGCGACGATCTGAAGTTCCAAAGTACGCATGTGTTCCACCAGGGCAACGCCTACACGAATGCGGCAGTTCTGGTTCTGTTGCGGCTGAAGCGAGGCTTCGAAATCCTTAAGACCCAGAGCTTTCACAGCACCGGCAAAGTCCTGACGGCCACTAAAGTTGATGAGCCGCTGCGCAAGGTGCTCGAGTTTAACCACCAGCCAGCGGTGACGGCCTACGCAGCCGCGCTCGGTGTGCCGGCGGAGTCCTTGCCGGGACTGTTCATGAAACATCCTCTCGGGTTGATGGTGGACGGGGAACCGTTCGTTCGCAGCCCACAACGCGTCGACGGTGAAAGCATCCTGTTTTACTGCCAGATCAAGCAGGGGATGGATCTGGAAGTGCTGGAAGGCACCGATATAGTGGCCGATACTCGAAAAGCGGTTGAAGCCAGGCTATCAGCCGATGGCCCGGTCGCGGGGATCATCGACTTCCAGTGCATCCTGCGCACGCTGGAGCTCCGTTCCGCGAACCGCTGCGAGCAGTACGGCGCCATTTTCTCCGGATTGCCGGTGGCGGGTTTCAGCACCTACGGCGAAGCGTATCTAGGTCACATGAACCAGACGTCGACGATGCTATTGTTTCGCTAGCTAGCGTACTTCATCAGAAGTCCATTGAAGAATTCACGCTGTGGGGCGGACCCCCTGGTCCGCGGCCGACGCCCACGTCGGCCTCTTCGTCGTGTGGTGGAACAGCCGGACCAGGGTCCGGCGCGGACGGGGGCGTCCGCCCCACGGCGCGTCGTGTGGCTAACTTCTGACTCAGGGAGATGGAACTAAACTAGCGCCTCGACGTGCGCGCGGACTCCCGCAGCCAGTCCTTCCAGGCTATAGCCGCCTTCCAGAACCGAAACCAGCCGGCCTCCTGCATGCTTGTCCGCAATCTCGCGCATCACTTTGGTAAGATCCGCGAAATCGGCGTCGGTCAGCATGAAGTTGCCGAGTGGATCACCGATCCGGGAATCGAATCCGGCCGAGATCAGCACCAGACCAGGCTTGAAAGCTTCAGCAGCGGGCAGAAGTTTTTCTTGAAATGCTCCCAGAATTTCCTTGCGGCCGGAACCCGCGGGCAACGGGCAGTTGAGCGTGGTCCCTCGTCCCGGGCCCTCGCCTGATTCAGATGCGGCGCC
>PMUN01000067.1:3491-3644 GCA_003166875.1 Bryobacterales bacterium
TGTTAAACAGGCAGAAGCCCATGCCGCGAATGGGCGTAGCGTGATGGCCGGGCGGACGTACGATGCAAAAGGCGTTCTGCGCCTGGCCGCCCATTACGGCATCCACGGCGTTGAGCGCACCGCCGGTGGCGCGCGTCGCAGCATCCAACGATC
>PMUN01000281.1 GCA_003166875.1 Bryobacterales bacterium
AGCGCAATCGCGAGCGCTACGCGTTCCTGCGCTGGGGCCAGCGCGCATTCGACAACTTCTCGGTCGTCCCGCCCGACACCGGCATCTGCCACCAGGTGAACCTGGAGTACCTGGCGCGGGTCATCTTCGGCACCGACGACGGCGAGGCGTTCCCCGACACGCTGGTGGGCACCGACTCGCACACCACCATGATCAACGGACTGGGCGTGGTCGGCTGGGGCGTGGGAGGAATCGAAGCCGAGGCTTGCATGCTGGGCCAGCCCATCTCCATGCTGCTGCCCGAGGTAGTTGGATTCAAGTTGAAAGGCCGACTGCCGTCAGGCTCCACGGCCACCGATCTGGTGTTGACCGTGACGCAAATGCTGCGCAAAAAAGGCGTCGTCGGAAAGTTCGTCGAGTTTTACGGAAATGGCGTGGCCGCGCTGAGCTTGGCCGACCGCGCCACCATCGGCAACATGGCGCCCGAGTACGGCGCGACCATCGGCTTTTTCCCCATCGATCACCAGACGCTCGACTATCTGCGGCTCACCAATCGGCCGCCCGAGTTGGTCGCGTTAGTCGAAACTTATTCAAAGGCCCAGGGGCTGTTCCTTTCCGAAGATTCTCCGGAGCCGGATTACTCGGACACCCTGGAATTGGATCTTTCTGAAGTAGTACCGTCGCTCGCAGGACCCAAGCGGCCGCAGGATCGCATCAACCTGCCCGACGTCAAAGCGAATTTTCTCGCGTCTCTGACCGCTGCGCCGCGCACCGCCTCCATCGGCGTCAACGGTTCGAAGGCCACCATTCAGGACGGCTCGGTCGTCATCGCCGCCATCACCAGTTGCACCAACACCTCCAACCCTTCCGTGATGGTGGCCGCGGGATTGCTCGCGAAGAAAGCTGTCGAAAAGGGACTGAAGACCCAGCCTTGGGTGAAGACGAGCCTGGCGCCTGGTTCCAAAGTTGTTACCGATTATCTGGACGACGCGGGCCTGACGCCGTATCTCGAAAAGTTGCGGTTCCACCTGGTCGGCTACGGTTGCACTACCTGCATCGGAAACAGCGGTCCGCTGCCGGACGCGGTAGCCGACGCGGTGCAGAAGGAAAAACTCGTGGTGGCCGCCGTGCTCAGCGGAAATCGCAACTTCGAAGGACGCATCAATTCGCTGGTGCGCGCGAATTACCTCGCTTCGCCGCCCTTGGTAGTGGCCTACGCATTAGCAGGCCGCGTCGACATCGATCTCCAGCACGATCCGATCGGCGCGGACCAATCCGGAAAGAATGTGTATCTCAAAGACATCTGGCCGAGCCCCGAGGAAGTGAGCGCGGTGGTGAAGCGGTCCGTCCGGAGCGAGATGTTCCACAAAGAATACTCCGAGGTTTTCGAGGGTGACCAGCGCTGGAAAACTGTTAAAGTGCCGGACGGCGATTTGTACGAATGGAACGATAGCTCCACTTACATCCGGAAGCCGCCCTATTTCGAGAACATGGCGGACCCGGCAACTTCGGTGCGGGATCTAGCTGGTCTCAACGTCCTTGCGCTTCTGGGTGATTCAGTCACTACCGACCACATCTCGCCGGCCGGTTCTATCCCAGCCGACAGCCCGGCCGGAAAATTCTTGATCGAACGCGGTGTGAAGCCCGCGGATTTCAATTCCTACGGCGCCCGCCGCGGCAATCACGAAGTAATGGTGCGCGGAACGCTGGCCAACATTCGTCTGCGCAACATGATGGTACCCGGCACCGAAGGCGGCTGGACCACGCATGTCGCGACCGGCGAGAAGATGTTCATCTACGATGCCTCCGTGCGCTATCAAAGCGAGGGCACTCCGCTACTCATCATTGCTGGCAAAGAGTACGGCTCCGGTTCCTCGCGCGATTGGGCCGCCAAGGGCACGCTTCTTCTGGGCGTGCGCGCGGTAATCGCCGAAAGCTTCGAGCGCATTCACCGCTCGAACCTGGTGGGGATGGGCGTGCTGCCGGTCCAATTTTTGCCAGGCGAAAATCGAGAGACGCTGGGACTGACAGGCTTTGAGCGCTACGCGATCGAAGGCATCCCGCAGGCGATCGAGTCCGGATCAAAAGCACGGGTGCGGGCTGGCCAAAAGAGCTTTGACGTTATCGTGCGGATCGACACGCCGATGGAGGCTGAGTATTACCGAAACGGCGGGATACTTCCGTATGTTCTGCGGCAATTGGCCGCGAATGCCTGATTGGCCACGGATACACACGGATGGACACGGATAAGAAAACTGTTTTATCTGTGTGCATCCGTGTGTATCCGTGGCTAAAAACAAATCAGTCCAGCACGCGCACGAACTCCGCGATGATCCGGTATCGTTCTTCATCCGGCTTGAGAAACCAGGCGTCGTGTGCGGGATTCAGTGGTTCCAGGCGAATCCAGTTGTGCTGCCATTCTTCGCCTTTCGTCTTGCCGCTCTTGTAACGCTTCACCGCGTAAGCATTGGCTTCGCGATCTTCGGCCAGGACCAGCCGGCCAGTTCTGCTTCCCGCCACCCCGGCGCGGAAAACACACAGGCTGCCATTCGGAATAAGCGGTTCCATTGAATCGCCCACGATCTCCGCCACGAACATGTCGGGGTCAAGATGCTGCATGCCGGCGGGCGCCTCAACCCAACCTTGTTCCACGATTTCTTCGTTGTCCAAAAACCTCCCAGCGGCCGCACGGAGCGAATAGCGAGGCAAATGGGTACGGAACTCGAGCACTTTACTGTCAACATGCTTGCGGTACAGGCGGTCCACGGCGCGGTCGAAGTCTTCCACCAGAACCGTTTCGCGATCCGTGATCCGGAGCGTTCCCGACAAGCTGTCTTCGAGATAGGCAAACAGCTTCTCCGACCCGAGCTCGTCTGCTTTCCGCGAAAGATCGTCCGCCAGAAGTTCGAAATAGTCCAGCTCATCTTCAGGCACCAGGAGTTCCAGATCGCGCCGCAATCGCAGCCGCAGCGAATCACTCTGCGTATCCTGCAACAACACTCCCAGGTTCACCAAACCATGACCCGCGAGCTCGGCCTGCAAGATCGAGTATTTACCAAGGCGAGTTCCGAGGGCAGTAGCGGCAGACATATTGGCTTACTGAGCTTATCGGATGATTCTAGCCGCGAATGAACGCGAATAAACGCGAATCGAACATTTGCGTTCATTTGCGTTCATTCGCGGCCCAAAATAGCAATGTTCACGGCGCATTGGGATAGTACCCCTTCCTGGCCCGTACTTTGACGTTCGCCAGATTTACCCTCACCACAATATTGCGGAACGGGTGCTTCGCGTCCACCTCGTCCGGGATGTAGCGAATGATGTACTGAGTGGTTATCTCGCCCGCCACGGCTTCGATGGCGCGGTACATTCCGTTGGCGAGCTGCGATGTGTAGGCTCCCGTTCCGACTTTCAAGGCGTAGTTGCCCTCATCGGACGGTTGCGACAGGTACCCCGAGACGTCCGAATAAACACCCTCCAGCGGGTACTCCACGCGGCCGCCTGTCTCCTCGGCCAAGCGGGTCAAGTTCTTGGCATCGAGATTGTCGAAACCCCACGCCGTTGTACTGACTCCGTAAATGGTGATCAGATTCCTCTGCGCGATCTCGAGCGCTTGGTCGAGCGTCTTCTTGCTGGCATTGTCGTGACCATCGCCGATGATCACCAGCACCCGCCGCGGCTGGATCGGCTCACCCTCAATCAGCTTCCGGCTGGTGCAGGCCATATAGATTGCATCGTACAAAGCAGAGCCGCCGCTCGGTTTCAATTTCTCCAGCTTCTGGACCATCGGCTCGGGATCGGTAGTGGTATTTACCGCCAGTTCGGCGTCGTTGGCGTAGGAAATCAGATAACCGCTGAATTTCGGGTTGTCGCCGGGAATCAGGTTTTGCACCAGTTCCACGGCCGCATCTTTGTAGTTCTTCCAATGCAGCCGGCTGGCATTGCTCATGTCGATCAGGAAGCCGACCACCACCGGCTGGTTGCGCTCGCGGGTAAAGAACTCGATCCTTTGTTCCTTGCCCTCGTCCATGATCTGAAAATCTTTCTGGTCCAGGTCCGACACGAAACGGCCCTTATCATCGGTGACCGTTATGGGCACGATGACTTCATTGACCTGCACTTTGATAGGCGGCGGTTCCTGCGGCGGCTGGGTAGCCGGCGGTTGCGAAGCCGGAGCTTGGGACTGGGCAAAAAGCGTAACAGCGACAAAGCCGCTCAGAAGAACCCTGGTGAGCATGTGGTAGAGCCTTGTTTCGATTATAGAAGAATTCGGAAGGCAGGAAGCAGGCGGCAGGAGGCAGCCAGCAGCGAGAGCGGTCGAGAGTCCCCAGTCCCTAATCCCCAGTCCCTATCTCTGCACTCGTCCCGACCCACCACTTTTGATCAATTGGTCGACTTCCTCCCGGCTTAGGCGGCTGAAATCGCCTGGAATGGAATGCTTCAGGCATGAGGCGGCGACGGCGAATTCCAGCGCG
>PMUN01000457.1 GCA_003166875.1 Bryobacterales bacterium
CGCTTCGGACTCTTCAGACAAGTGCTATTCTTCTTCATGGCCGGTTCTCCTTTTTGCACCTCGAGTGCGTATCCATTGGGAGCTTATCGCATCCCGCTGGGGACCGGCCTTCTCATTCCATCTCGGTTTTTCGATATGCTAAGCTGGCAAAGAAAAGGCGAAGATCATGAATCTCACACTCGGACTTGGGGTGGCGCCGCAGACCGGCGTCAAGACTTCGGTAGCTCGATTCGAGCAATGGGCCGCGGTTCCGGATTCTCCGATCCGAGCCATTCGCCATCAGCCGGCGCGCGAGGGCGAATTCGCCGACATTCCACAGAACGTGGCTCCGGTATTGCGAAAGGCGCTCGAAGCCCGCGGCATTCCCCGTCTCTACACGCACCAGGCGGAGGCTTTTGAGCACTGCACTGCGGGCAAGAATGTCGTGGTCGTCACGCCCACCGCCAGTGGCAAGACGCTGTGCTACAACCTACCCGTGTTTCAGCGCCTGATCGACGAGCCAGGCGCGCGCGCCATGTACCTGTTTCCAACCAAGGCTCTGGCCGAAGATCAGCTTCACGAATTTCAGGCGGCCGTGAACGCCATGGGATCGGATATCCGCGCGTTCACCTACGATGGCGATACTCCGCAAGATGCGCGCCGCGCCATTCGCGAGCGCGCCAATGTGGTGTTGACCAATCCGGACATGCTGCACAGCGGTATCCTGCCGCATCACACCAAGTGGGCGAAATGTTTCGAGAACCTGCGCTACGTGGTGATCGATGAGCTGCACTATTATCGCGGCGTGTACGGCAGCCATCTGGCGAACGTGGTGCGGAGGCTGAAGCGGATTTGCGAGTTCTATGGCTCCAAGCCGCAATTCATTTGTTGTTCCGCCACCATTGCGAATCCCAAGGAGCTTGCCGAAGCGCTGGTGGAATCGCCGTTCGAGCTGGTGGATCGCAACGGAGCGCCCAGCGGCGAGAAATATTTCGTCTTCTATAACCCGCCAGTCGTGAACCGGCAGCTCGGAATTCGCCGCAGCTATCTGGCCGAGACGCGGCGCATCGCCACCGAGTTTATTGAGCGCCACCAACAGACGCTGGTGTTCGCAAACAGCCGCCTGGCCACTGAGGTTCTGCTGAAATACCTGCGCGATGCCTGCGAACGCGGACCGCTGCCGGGCGACATGGTGCGTGGTTATCGCGGCGGCTATTTGCCGCGGGAGCGCCGCGAGATCGAGCGCAAGCTGCGCGATGGCGAAATCCGCGCGGTGGTTGCGACCAATGCTTTGGAGCTGGGCATCGACATCGGATCATTGGACGCGGTGGTGATGGCCGGTTATCCAGGCTCCATCGCTTCGGCTTGGCAGCGCGCCGGACGTGCGGGGCGACGACAGACGGCGTCGCTGGCCGTGATGGTGGCCTCCAGCGCGCCGCTGGATCAGTACATCGTCGAGCATCCGGAGTACTTCTTCGACCGCTCGCCTGAGCACGCGCACATCAACGCCGATAATCTCGAGATCCTGATCAGCCATTTAAAATGCTCCGCCTTCGAGTTGCCCATTCGCGATGGAGAAAAGTTTGGGCCGCACGATCCTGCAGAAATCTGCCGATTTCTGGCGGAAGAAGCCGGCCTGCTGCATCATTCGGCGGGTTGTTGGCACTGGACTTCGGACACATATCCAGCCGATGCAGTTAGCCTGCGCGCGGTATCGAGCGACAACTTCGTAGTCGTGGACATCACGGGCGAGCATCAGGTGATTGCGGAGGTTTCCTTTCCCATGGCGTTCGCCACGCTGCACGAAAAAGCAATCTATCTGCACGACGCGCGCCAATACCAGGTAGAAAAATTCGATTACGAAGGCCGCAAGGCCTATGTGCGGCGCGTGGACAGCGATTACTTCACCGACGCCATCGATTACACGCAGGTGAAAGAGCTGGAGGAGTTCGAATCGAGCGATGTCAATGGCGCGCATGCTGCGCACGGCGATGTGCGGGTGAACACACAGGTGGTGGGATTCAAGAAAATCCGGTTCTACACGCTCGAAAATGTGGGCGCGGGAAATCTCTCCATGCCGGAGCGGGAAATGCACACCACGGCGTTCTGGATGCACTTTCCGACAGCCTTTCTGAGTCGCTTTCCGGACTTGACGTCCACCGAAAAACAGAACGGGCTGACTGGTCTTGCGAACGTGCTGCGCACCGTGGCGGCTCTCTTATTGATGTGCGACCCCCGCGATCTCGGTATCGCTATCACTGAAGATATTTCAAAAGGGACCAAGAGCTTCGAGCCCGATCTGTTTCTGTATGACAATTACCCCGGCGGAATCGGGCAGAGCCAGCCTTTATTCAAGCTGACGCCAAGATTGCTGGCCGGCGCGATGGATGTGCTGCGTTCCTGTTCTTGCGATGCAGGGTGTCCCGCGTGCGTTGGACCGGTGGGCGAGGTCGGCGAGCGAGGAAAAGAAGCCGCCGTGCGGATACTCGGAGAGCTCATTCACGATCCGCGCTAACGAGAAACGAGAAACGAGAAACGAGAAACGAGAAACGAGAAACCAGAAACCAGAAACGGTTAAACTCTCCATATGCGCCGATTTCTCGCCCTCGCCCTCTTACTGGCCCCGCTCGTTCCAGCGAAAATGCCGCTGGACGAGTTTCGAACGCGCCGGGCCAATCTGCGGAAATCGCTGGATGGAGTGGTGCTGCTGGCCGCCCGGACCGAGGCTCGCGACGAAGTTTTCCGCGTCGATCAGGAACCGAACTTCTACTACCTCACCGGCTTGACCGATCCCGGCGCGCGGCTGCTGGTGACGCCCTCGCGCGAGATTCTGTTTCTGCCGCATCACAACGAGCGCCTGGAACACTACGTGGGCAAGCGCTCCTCGGCCGAAGACTCCGATGTACATGCCCTCACGGGCTTCGAAGAAGTCCTGCCCATCGAAAAATTCGAAACCGAGCTTGACCAAGCCCTCAGCACGAATGAAAAGGTGTACACGCTGCAGAACACGCCGTTCACCGACAAGCTCAAGTTGCTATATCCATTCCGCGATATTTCGGACGCGGCTCCCGTGATTGCGAAATTGCGGATGAAGAAGTCGGCGGCCGAGCTCGCGGCCATTCAACACGCTACCGACGTCAGCCTGGAAGCGCATCGCGCGGCATGGAAACGCATGGCAGCGGGTTTATACGAATATCAGCTCGAAGCTACGCTGGTGAACACTTTTCTCGAGAACGGATGTGAAGGCGTTTCGTACGCGCCCATCGTCGGCTCGGGTCCAAATTCCACAGTTCTGCATTATTCAGCCAACCATCGGCGCGCGGATCGGGGCGAGGTAGTGGTCATCGATTCGGCCGCCCAGTGCGATGGCTATGCTTCGGACATCACGCGAACTGCGCCCGTGGGCGGCAAGTTCAGCCCACGCCAGCGCGAGATTTATGAAATTGTTCTGGGCGCGCAAAATGCCGCCATCGCCGCCGCCAAGCCGGGCATACGATTATCCGGCCCGACCAACAGCTTGACCAAGATCGCGAAAGATTATATGGATGCCCACGGCAAGGACCTGCACGGTGAACCGCTGGGGAAATATTTCATTCACGGTATCGGCCACCAGGTGGGCTTGCAGGTGCATGATGCCAGCGTGGACGGTCCACTTGAAGCTGGCATGGTGGTTACCATCGAGCCCGGAATTTACATTCCGGAAGAAAACATCGGCGTGCGCATTGAAGACGTCATACTGGTGACGGAGAACGGCGCCAAACTTCTGAGCGCGGCGCTACCGAGGGAGCCCGACGAGATTGAAAAGGCCGTGGCTAAATAAGCGGACGCTCGGCTACGCCGGCATTGTCGCCGCCAGCCTCGTCATCGGAATCGTCTCCGGTTGGACCTCACTGGCCACTCAAATCGACGATTCCGCCTACGACTGGATGTTCCACCTTTTTCCACCTGTAGCTGCCAAACCGCATTGCATGATCCTGGCTATCGACGACGCTACTTACGGCGCGATGGGAAGCCAGAGCGAATATCGAACCATGCTGGCAGCGGGACTGGAACTCCTTGCCGCTGGACATCCAAAAGTGGTTGGCATCGACATGGTTCTCGCGGACAAAGCCGTTCCAGTCAAGGATGAGCGATTGGAGCGCGCCATGCGCGCCACCAAGAATCTCGTGTTAGTGACCCACCTGGTGGGCCAGCACTGGGAGAATCCGCTCCCGCGCTTCGGGCAATGGGCAGCGGCGGTTGGACACGATACAGCCGACGAACATTCGAACGACGGTGTCACCCGGCAGATTCCGCTCGAGCAGCGAACGGCACGGGAAAGGCATTGGGCCTTGGGTCTGGAAGCTTTTCGCCTGGCGAAAGGAGAGCGCATAATCGAGTCCCCCGAAGACATCCAAATTGGAAGCGAGACGATTCCCGCGGCGAGAACGAACGATGAGAATCGTCCCCTACGGGTTCGCTATTCCCCAGACCCACACTTCATTCCGGAGATTTCGATAAAGGAGCTCAATGATAATCCGGACCTGGCGGCTAAATTCACCGGCCAAACAGTTTTCGTCGGCGTGACGTCCGACACCGCAACGTATGATCGCGTAGCGACTCCTTATCGGAAAGGCAGGATTCCCGGCGTCGAGGTTCACGCCCAACTTTTCGAGACCTTGGAGCGCGGCCAATTCCTGATCAATGCGTCTGACCTGTCCGTGGTCGGCTTCTGCCTGCTTGCAGGCGTTCTGGCGGGACTCATCTTCGTCCTGCTGAACGGCTGGCCGGCTTACCTATCGGCCGGCGCACTGCTGATAGCCGCGCATGTCACACCATTCCTACTCTTCCGCCAAGGCATCGTGTTTCCGTACTTCGCACCCATGGCCTCCGCTTGGCTGACTGTTGCCGCAGCCGCCAGCTACCAGCACTTCGTGGTGCGGCTTGCGCTGCGCGCGTCCGAGACTGAACGGAAGCGCTACCAGCAAGCCATCCATTTCGTCACGCACGAGATGCGCACACCGCTCACCGCCATCCAGGGCTCCAGCGAGCTGATGGGCCGCTATAACCTCAGCGAAGAAAAGCGCAAGCAGATGACGGACATGATCAACCAGGAATCCAAGCGTCTGGCGCGGATGATCCAGACTTTTCTGGATGTCGAGCGCCTTTCCGACGGCCAAATGGAACTAAAGCACGAACAATTCACGGCCAAAGAGCTGGTGGAAGCCTGCCTCCAGCGGGTGCGTCCGCTGGGCGAGCGCAAGAATATCCGCGTCTCCAACGGAGAACTGTCCGGGGTCCTCGAAGGCGACCGGGAACTGATGGAATATGCCGTCTATAACCTGATGACCAACGCAGTGAAGTACTCGGGACCAGATACGGAAGTCACGGTAGCGTGCCGACTCGAAGGCGATCGCGTGCGTCTTTCCGTTGAGGACCAGGGAATTGGCATGGACGCCAAGGAATTACGCCAGATTTTTCAGAAATTCTACCGGACTAAGCGCGCGGAAGCGTCCGGCGAAAAGGGAACCGGCATCGGACTTTCCATCGTGGAACAAATCGTTCATCATCACGGCGGAAAAATGGAAGTAACCAGCCAGCCCGGCCAAGGATCCTGTTTCACGGTTGTCCTTCCCGCGCACTCCCGTGCGTCGCACCCTAACAGTGTGTCAGTCTAGAAGTAAGGAAGTTTCCGATTGCTCATTTCCGGTGGCTGGTCGTGTGCGCCAACGAGAAACGAGAAACGAGAAACGAGAAACGAGACTTTCGTGCAACGCCTGTTAGTGGTGGAAGACGACAACTCTGTAAGAAGTACGATTACAACATTTCTCGAGCTGGAGGGCTACGCCGTGGACGCTGTGTCATCCACGCGCGAGGCACTGGAACGTTTACGCGATGATGCTTATCCCATCGTGATTACGGATATTTATCTGGATGAGCGCACTGGTTTGGACGTGCTGGCCACCGCCCGCCAGAAAAATCCTAAATGCGCGGTAATTCTCATGACGGCGCGCGGGACCATCGAGACCGTCATGAAGGCCACCCAGGGCGGCGCGTTCGATTACATCGCCAAGCCGTTTGAGCTGGACCGCATGCTCGACACGGTGAAGCGCGCCGAGGCTTCCATCACAGAGCACGAAGAGGAGAAAGAATCCGAGGTCGACGATCTGCCGCAGAGCGAAATGATCGGCAGCTCGGCGAAGATGATCGAGATTTACAAGACCATCTCGCTGGTCGCGCCGACCAACGCCACTGTTCTGATCGAGGGCGAAACCGGAACCGGCAAAGAGATGATCGCCCGCATGGTCCATAACAACAGCTCGCGCGCGAATCAGCCGTTCGTTCCGGTGGATTGCGGCTCCATCGCGCCCTCGTTGATCGAAAGTGAGCTGTTCGGAGCGCTCAAAGGCGCTTACACGGGCGCCGATCGGGACCGCATGGGCGTGTTCGAGGCGGCCAACAACGGCACCGTTTTCCTGGATGAGATTGGCGATCTGGAGCTGGGCTTTCAGCTCAACCTGCTGCGATTTCTGCAGGAAAAGGAAATTCGCCCCCTTGGTTCGGCGCGCGGGAAAAAAGTGGATGTGAGAGTGATCGCCGCAACCAATCGCGATTTACAGAAAATGGTGGAGGCAGGCAAGTTCCGCGAGGACCTGTGGTACCGCTTGAACGTGGTCCGCATCCTTCTGCCGCCGCTGGTGGAGCGCCGCGGCGATGTCCCGCTGCTGGCGCATTATTTTCTCAATCGCTACAATGAGCGCTACAAACAACAGGCCAAGCTGACGGAATCCGGTCTCAAAGTTCTTGAGAATTACAGCTGGCCTGGCAACGTCCGCCAGTTGCAGCATATGTTGGAACGGCTGAGCATTCTTGCGCCCCAGGGAAAAATCGACGAAGCCGCGGTGCGGGATGCAATCGAGCTTACAGAACCGCGCGACCTGGCTAGCGATACCTTAGCCGACACCGAAAAAGATCAAATCCGCCGCGTTCTCACCGCCACCGGAGGCAACAAGAGCCGAGCCGCGAAAATCCTTGGAATTGAGCGGAAAACGCTGTATCGGAAATTGGAGAAAATGGGACTTTAGTCCCATCCTCTCGCACTGAACCAAAAACAGGCTTGTATTTATTTATTTCACTCCTATAATCGGCTCGTTTATTTCCCGCATTAATTTAGGAGGTGCAGATGTTCGATAGCCTCGACGAGCAAATTAGGAACGATGAGCTTAAGGCGCTATCCAACCGGGAGCGAATACTGCGCTGGACACTTATCGTTTTGGTTTCGGTGATCGTCTTTGGCGCGGTCTACCTCGGCGTTCACTTCATGGAGGGAAGTTAGAATTTAGTTCAAGCTCGCGATGCGCGGCAGGCCCTCGGATCCCAGGGCGTGCATGACAGCCTTCACCCGCCGTGGATAGTCGGGAAGCGGATTGTACGTGCTTAGCTTGTTATCCAGAGTCTTGTCTTTGTACAGTTTGGAATTGGCCAGCTGCGCGGCCACAAATTGGATACCCTCCCGAACGGATGTGAAGCCCTCCCGGCAGGAGTCCCATCCGAAAACATTGTTTTTCCTGTAATCCTTGCCACCGCTGGATTCGATAATCGAGATGCTGGGCAGCAGCCGCCAATCCAGGTCGTTCCGATCCGCGGCAATCAAAAAGTCGGCCGCAGCCTCCCGTAGCGGGCAATCCCGCTGGCCAAAAAACTCCTGTAAACGGCGCAACCTGGGGTCGTGATCCACATTTGCCTTGGGTACTTCGTGGCTCACACCTACCATTGCCGGCCACCCCAATAGTCCGCCAACCAAAAGAGCTTTTCTCATTGGATTCTCCTCGTACCGCTTGATTTTCTTGAAGATCTGTTTTCGAAGCTAGTGTTCGAATTTTTGGAAGTCGTTGAAAAATTAGGACATTACTCAGTTCGCATGGCTTAGTATCGTAGAATCAATAGTTTAGAAGCAATCGTTCGCTTCTGTGGATAGGCTTATTGTACCATGGCTCTGGGTCAGGAATTTGAACGGTGGTGTCTGTAGCCACCGCCCACCATCCCCAGATCCACCACGGCCGCGATCAGAAGCCACAGTATGTTGGTGCCCTCCACAGGCATGCCCTGATGAAACATCCAGGCATAAACCAGTGTGGTCAACGGCAAGAAGACGAAGCCGAGGACGAGCAGCAGAAGATTGTGACGATATGGGGCGGACAGGTAGGTGGAGAGAAAGAACAGCAGCGCGAGCACCAGTCGCGGGGACAGCAGGACGAGAATCAGCAGGCAACAGGGCACGACTTAGTATCATACCGCCAAGTCATAGGACGCCGAAGCCCGTCCTTTGTTTCACCGCCATTGTCCCCTCAATGACGTGCGGGGCTACAATGTGCATACATCGATCACATGTTATGGGTTGTAGCCCTGCGCGTAAGCAAGGGGACCGCGGCTACGTGGCTTGGTCGCCCGCCTGTTGCTTGAGAGCCAGCCCGCCGCTGTAAGCATCCAGTACGCTGGCGGCATCGCCCTCCATAACAAGCTCACCGTGATCAAGCCAAATAGCGCGCTCGCACATCTCGCGGACCTGGCCGGCGGAATGCGAAACGAACAAAATGGATTTACCGGCGCGCTGAAAGTCCAGCAAGGCTTCGCGGCACTTGGCCTGGAAGCCGGAATCGCCTACCGCGAGCACTTCGTCCAGCAG
>PMUN01000086.1 GCA_003166875.1 Bryobacterales bacterium
CGACATTCGCGGGTCAAAGTGTAACAGTCTGATGACTGGCACGTACGAAAAACCGAGCCGCGACCGGCAGGAAGCGCTATCCGAACTTGAGAAGTAGCGGCACTCGTGGTATCGCTCCCTGCCGGTCGCGGCTCGGCTACGCCCTCGAAAGGCTCCACATTTATGTCGCACATCCTGCCCCACACGTGATATTGCTAAAATCAAGGCATTCTTCTTTGCACGTCTGAGGAACCCCATGAAGCTCCGGTTCGTTGCCATCGGTCTTGTTGTATCTTCCAGCATTTGCTTCGCTCAGCCCCCCCGAAAAGCGAACGAAGTTGACGATAAGCAAGCCCAGCGCGAAGAGTGGTTCTACACGCAGCGCGCTTACCCGCTCCCCCACATCCCTACCGGGGCGCGGCTAAAGGGCATCGCCGAAATTGACCGCATCGATGCCCAGGCGCAGGCGCTATGGCAGCAGGGCGTTATGACCTCGAAAGCCCTGCAAGTTGGCAACTGGATGTCCATCGGTCCTCAGCCAACCAGTGCGGGAACCAACTTTGTCACGGCCGGAAGGGTGAATTCTATCGCTATCGATCCTCAGAACATCAACACTTTGTACATAGGCGCGGCGGAGGGAGGAGTCTGGAAGTCGACCGACGGCGGCGCCACCTGGACACCCCTGACCGACGGCCAACCCTCCATGGCCAATGGCGCGATCGCGCTGGATCCAAACAATTCCGACATCATCTACGTCGGAACGGGCGAAGAAAATTTCGCGATTGATAGCTACTACGGCGCCGGAATCCTCAAATCTACCGACGCAGGCGCTACCTGGACGAATATCGTCGGTCCGTTCTTGCATGCATATATCGGCGGAATGGCGGTCAATCCCTCGAACAGCCAGGTTCTGTTATGTTCCTCCGACACTGGAATCTGGCGATCGGCGGATGGCGCCAACACCTGGACCAACGTACTGAAAGGAACAGGGACAGCCGTCTTGTTCGATCCAACGAACGGCCAGATCGCTTACGCTGCCCTGGGCAGCCCGTTCGGGGCGTTTGAGAATGGTGTGTATAAGTCTATCGACGGCGGCCAGACGTGGCAGAGCCTCCGGGGCAGCGGAGCAAGTGCCCTGCCCGTCACCGACGTCGGCAGGATCTCGCTCTCCATCGCCGCCTCCGCTCCATCAACACTTTTTGCCGCCGTACACAACTACAGTGACGGCAGTCTGCTGGATATCTTCAAGACCACCGACGGCGGTAGTCTCTGGAATCCCACCCATGCTCCCGACATTTGCTCGGCAACCGGGCAGTGCTGGTATGACATGACGCTCCGAGTGAATCCCACCAATGCGGACGTGGTATTTGCGGGGGGCCAGACATCGATTATCCGAACCGTCGACGGCGGCGCCACGTGGGTGGACGTCACATCGAATGGTTTTAATCAACAGCAGTTTATCCACCCCGACTTCCACGATCTGCAGTACACACCCGACGGCGGCACGCTCTATATCGCCAATGACGGCGGCATGTACACCACTACCGACATTACCAACGCAGTGGTCAACTGGACCGAGCTCAACGACACGCTCTCGATCACCCAGTTTTATCCGGGCGTCGCCATCCACCCATCCAACATCAACATGGCCCTGGCGGGCACGCAGGACAATGGGCTTCAACGATACGACGGAAATCCGAGTTGGGACTATGTGAATTGTGGCGACGGAGGTTACTCCGCAATCGACCGGATTGTGCCGCTGACAGCATATACGGCGTGTGTGTCCGGTGACATCATGGATAAAACCCCGGACGGCGGGAACACTTGGATACCCGCTCAATACGGGATCAACCCGCAGGATCGCGCCCAGTTCGTGGCTCCCATGGGCATTGACCCTTCCAACTCGCGAACGCTGTATTTTGGCACCTACCGCATCTGGCAAACGCGTGACGGCGCCGGAAGCTGGTTCTCGATCTCGCCGGATTTGACCGCGGGCAATGGCGCGACCATCACAGCCGTCACGGTTGCTCCGAGCGACCCTAACATCGTCTATGCCGGAACCTCCGATGGTAAGGTCCAAGTAACCAACAATGCCCTAGCAGGACAAAACGCATCCTGGATTGATCGCACAGCCGGTCTGGCAGCTAGAACGTTGACCAGCATCGCAGTGGACCCAATCGACTCGGGAACAGCGTATGTGACTTACTCGGGTTTCCTGAATTCGACGGTGAAGCCTAGTCAGCACGTTTTCAAGACCACCGATGGGGGGGCGCAGTGGACCGATATCAGCGGCAATCTACCCGATCTGCCCGTAAACAGCCTGGCCGTGGATCCCGACCTGCCCGACACGCTCTACATCGGGACCGATGCCGGTGTGATGGTGACAACCAATGGCGGAGTATCCTGGTCGACCCTGGGCAACGGCCTGCCGCGAGTGGTTGTACAAGCGGTGGTTCTGCATCGGCCGGCGCGGATCCTGCGCGCTGCCACGCATGGCCGCAGTGTCTGGGATATTCTGATCCCGCTCTCTTCCACTTCAGCGTCTAGCGATCCAACCATTCAGTCGTTGTCGCCAAACACAGCCGACGCGGGTGGGGCTAAATTTTCGCTCTCCGTAACAGGCTCACACTTCGGAACCGGAACCACGCTGCGTTGGAACGGACTAAGCCGATCCACCAAGGTGGTGGACAGCCAGCATCTCACGGCCGAAATCAGTGCGAGCGACATCGCCACGGTCGGCGTGGTGGACATCGACGTATTCAGCCCATCCACAGGCGGCGGCGCTTCGAACGCCCTCGCGTTCAACATTGGTCCGGCGCCCAAGGCTCTCGCCGCGGTCAATGCGGCCAGCAGCCAGCAGGGACTCGCACCAGGAAGCATCGCATCACTCTATGGAACCAACTTGGTGGGCGTCACGGCGAAAGCGAACAGCGCACCTCCGCTTCCATTCACGCTGGGCGGAACAACCCTGACGATTCAAGACCAAAATCCCGTCGCGCTGTTCTTCGTTTCGCCGCTCCAGATCAATTTCCAGGTTCCCTTCATCCAAGTTTTTGGATCTACCCCAACTACACTGACGGTCACGCAAGGCGAACTCAGCAACACGGCGAATATCACATTGGTTCCTTACGCCCCTGCATTATTTACGACAAATTCTCAGGGAACCGGACAGGCTGCGGCTTTGATTGCCAACTCACCGGCTGTGGCCGCTCCAGTTGGCGCCTTCCCAGGATCGCGCCCGGCCCAACCGGGCGAAACCGTCTCGGTATACTGCACCGGCCTGGGATTCGTGAGCAATCCTCCCAACCCTGGCGCACCCGCGTTGTCCAATCCCTTGTCGTACACAAACGCAAAGCCAGTCGTCACATTGGGCGAACAGACGGTGGTTGTGTCGTTCTCGGGTCTGGCGCCCGGATTTGTGGGCCTGTATCAAGTGAACATACAAATTCCAACCGGTGGCCCCAGCGGTCCCGCGGTCCCGATGGTCCTCACCATTGGCGGCGCTGTCTCAAACACAGCTACAATCGCAGTGCAGTAGTGAATCGCTCCCTTCCGGTTGAGTGTTACCGAACCGCGACCGTGAGGGAGTCGGTGCCTGGAAACAATGGCAGTGAACTACTCGAACATACTGATCCGCGCCACCAACTGGGTGGGCGATGCCGTGATGTGTCTGCCGGCCCTGCACGCCATTCGCGCGCGGTTTCCAGAGGCGCACATAACCATCCTGGCGAAATCGTGGGTTGCGGATCTGTATGCGCAAGAATCATTCACAAATCGGATGCTGATGTGCGACGCCAAGCCATGGTGGACCATGGCTCTCGAGTTACGCCGCCACCGTTTCGATTGCGCGATTCTTCTGCAGAATGCTTTCGGTGCTGCCTGGGTGGCCGCAGCGGCCGGTATCCCCGCGCGGATCGGCTACAACCGCGACGGGCGAGGGTTCTTGTTAACGCGCGCGGTGAAGGTACCGAAACGCGGCGAGATACCGCGCCACCAGCGATTCTATTATCTCGAGCTGCTGCGCCGCGCCCGTCTGATCGACACTATCCCGGCCGGCGATATCAAGATCACGCCGCAGACTTCGGTCCGAAATCCAAAGCGGGTCATCGGGATCAGCCCCGGCGCTGCTTACGGAACGGCGAAGCGTTGGCTACCGGAGCGTTTTGCGGAAGCTGCATCCGAGTTGGCCAACGCGCGCGGCGCCGCCCTGGCGCTGTTTGGATCGCGCGCCGAGCACAATCTGTGCGAGCAAATCGCCCAGATGTTGCATGGTCATGATGTCACCAACTATGCCGGCCGGACCACCCTCGAGCAGTTTATCGAACTGGCGGCCCGCTGCGAGCTGTTCCTTACGAACGATTCCGGCGCCATGCACATCGCCTCTGCGCTGGGCGTGCCCACGGTTGCAATTTTTGGAGCCACCGACGATGAAGCCACCGGTCCAACCGGACCCCGGGCGCGCGTGGTGCGCGAAAAAGTGGAATGCAGCCCCTGCCTGCTACGTGAATGTCCCATCGATCATCGCTGCATGACGCGCGTCAGCGCCGGCCGGGTGGTCGAGGAAGCGCTCGCCTTGCTGGCAGAGTAGCGACCACGTAGGATAAGCCTCCGGCTTGTCAATTGGGCAAGCCAGAGGCTTACCCTACGCGCGTAAGCAAGGGGACGATCCCACTGGTAGACTAGCTTTCTTGGACACGCGGACGAAAATCATATCGGAGGAAGATGTTCGCCAGCGGCTGTGCGGCCAACCGGCCCAGTGGGTGGCTGGCCATTTTGATCCACTGCTCGCGGAGCATGTTCGGCGGCTACGCCAGTGCTCCACGCCTGGTCGGCGCCTGGTGGTTGAGATAACCAATCCGCCACGGCCGTTGCTCGCGCAGAGAGCGCGGGCGGAACTGGTGGCGGCGCTCGGGATGGTGGATTACGTCGTTCTGAAAGACGGCGGCGCAGCCTCTGACGACGCGGCTGTCACAGAACGCTTCATCCAGCACGTGTTGCGGCGTCATCGTCCGGAAGGAACCGGATGAACGGTCCGCGCATCCTGGTGATCCGACTGGGCGCGATGGGCGACATCATCGCCGCGCTCCCCGCAGTGGCAAGCCTCAAGCACAGCATCCCACGCTCCAAAATCACGTGGATAGTGGAACCAAAATGGAGCGCGCTGCTCGAAGCCAATCCCTATATCGATTCCGTGATGCTGTTCGCCCGCCGGACGCTGGCCGGCCTTCGAAAAGCCTGGACCGAGCTCCGTTCCGCGCGATTCGATCTGGGCGTGGACTTTCAAGGCTTAATCAAGTCGGCGCTGGTGGCCACCGTGGCGCGGCCGGAGCGCATTTTCGGTTTCGGCGCGCCGCATGTGCGCGAGTCTCCAGCGTCGTGGTTTTATTCCACCAAAGTGTCCATCCGCTCCTCGCATGCGGTGGAACGCAATCTCGATCTCGCCGCGGCCGCCGGAGCATCCAGTATTTTGAGGACGTTCCCCCTTCCACCGGGAGAACCGGAAGGCCAGTTGCCGAAGGGCGATTTCGTCCTGGCGAGCCCCCTTGCGGGTTGGGGCGCTAAGCAATGGCCATTGCAGCATTACTCCGAACTCGCCCGAAAACTTAAGCGCGACTGCGGGCTGCCCTTGGTGCTAAATGCTCCCTATCCGCTTCGTGTGGAGGGAGCCGAAACGCACGTCTCCGGGATCGCGGGACTGATTCACGCCACGCGCCGCGCCACGGCCATCGTCGGCGTCGATAGCGGACCCATGCATCTGGCAGCCGCGCTTTCAAAGCCCGGCGTCGCCATCTACGGACCCACCGATCCTGCGCGCAACGGGCCCTACGGCGGAACTTTCACGGTGCTTCGCAGTCCCACGGCATCGACAACTTACAAGAGAACCATGCAGCCGGACGACAGCATGCGCGAGATTACGCCGGACCAAGTGATGGGAGCGCTCGAAACAATTCTTTCAGCCGCGAACAAACGCGGATGAGTGTCTTTCCTAAGCCCTACGCCGATCTGGTTGCGCGCCTGCGTGTGGTCAGCGGATTTGTGCTGGTTCTGGCATTCGCGTGGTTCTCGCTCCCGGATTTTCGGTCGTTAGCGTTCGGCCTGCCTGTGTCGTTACTTGGATTGCTGCTGCGCGCTTGGGCCACCGGGCATCTTGAGAAAAACATCTGCCTGGCGGAAAGCGGCCCGTATGCTTACGTCCGCAATCCGCTCTATCTAGGAACGCTGCTGGTGGCGGCCGGATTGGTTATTGCATCGCAAAGGTGGCTGCTGGCCGCGCTATTCGCCGCCGTGTTTGTGTTGATCTATCTTCCAGTGATCGAACTCGAAGAACAACACCTGAGCAAACTATTCTCGAACTTCGCCGCTTATTCAAAGCGCGTCCCGTCTCTGTGGCCGACGCTTCGGCCAGTCAAATCCGACGCCCGTTTCCAGTGGTCGCTCTATATCCGGAACCGCGAATATCAAGCCCTGCTCGGCTTCCTGGCGGGTGAAGCATTCCTGATCGCCAAAGCATTCTTCTTCCGAATTGCTCCTTGAATTCCTCGGCTTCCTCGTATTCCTTGTATTCTGGAGTAATCATGTGCGGAATCGTCGGCTACATCGGCAATCGGAAAGCTGTCCCCATCATTCTGGACGGCCTGCGCCGCCTGGAATATCGTGGGTACGACTCGGCTGGTATCGCCGTCCTCAACGGAGACAACCAACTAGATATCCGCCGTGCGTCCGGCAAGCTGCGGAATCTGGAAGATGCCATTCGCTTGAACCCCATCGACGGCCCCTACGGTATCGGCCATACGCGCTGGGCCACGCACGGACGTCCCACCGAAGAGAACGCGCATCCGCATCGCGATTGCAAGGGCGACATCGTGGTGGTCCACAACGGCATCGTCGAAAATTATCTCCAGCTCAAACACCAACTCCAGCTCGAGGGTCACAAGTTCGTCACCGAAACCGACACCGAGGTGATCGCGCATCTGATAGAGAAACATTACGAGGGCAATCTGGAAGAGGCGGTTCGCAAGGCCGTGAAGGAACTGTCGGGCGTGTTCGCGCTCGGAGTGATAGCCAGCTCGGACCCCAACAAGATTGTGGCCGCTCGATCCGGGCCACCGGTAGTGGTGGGGCTCGGCGACGGAGAATACTTCGTCGCTTCCGACGTGCCGGCCATACTCAGCCACACCCGCGATATGTTTTTTCTCGCGGATGGCGACTTGGCGATCCTCACTCCTGAGGGCGTCCACCTCACGGATTTCAACGGCCGCGCCGTCAAGCGCGCCATCACCCATATTCTTTGGGACCCGATCATGGCCGAGAAGGGCGGCTACAAGCATTTCATGCTCAAGGAAATCTTTGAGCAGCCGCGCGCCGTCCGCGACACCATTCTGGGCCGGGTGGGCCAGGAGACCGGCCGGATTTTTCTCGAAGAGATGGATATTAGCGCCAAGGATTTCCGCGAATTCGAGTCCATCAAGATCGTAGCCTGCGGCACCAGCTGGCATGCCGCGCTGGCCGGGAAGTTCATGATCGAAAAGCTGGCCCGAATTCCCGTGGAAGTAGATTATGGAAGCGAATTCCGATACCGCGATCCCATCGTTTCGAAAAAGATGCTCACCATCCTGATTTCGCAATCGGGAGAAACAGCAGACACTTTGGCCGCGCAACGAGAAGCCGCGAGCAAGGGTTCGAAGACACTGGCTATCTCAAACGTAGTCGGTTCCATGATCACGCGCGAGGCGTCCGGAACGCTGCTGACACACGCGGGGCCCGAAATTGGCGTGGCTGCCACCAAATCGTTCATGTCGCAGATCACGGCGCTTTTCATTTTGGCGATGTACTTAGGCCAGGTGCGCGAAGTTCTGAAGCCGGAGGAATCGCTCGCGCTGGTGGAGGAATTGGTTCGGATTCCGTTGAAGCTGGAGCATATTCTTAGCCACGACGCTATTTATGACGAACTGGTGAAGAAGCTCCACCGCGCCAACGATTTTCTGTTTCTGGGCCGCGGCATTCATTTCCCAATCGCGCTTGAGGGCGCACTCAAGCTGAAGGAAATCTCTTATATCCATGCCGAAGGCTATCCAGCCGGAGAGATGAAGCACGGCCCGAATGCGCTGATCGATGAGAATCTGCCGGTGGTGGTTCTGGCCACACGCGATCCTCATAGCGAGGAGAGCCGCCTGCGATACGAAAAGACCATTTCCAATATCCAGGAGGTGCGGGCGCGCAGCGGCATCGTGATCGCGGTAGTGTGCGAGGGCGACGAACAGGAAGTGAGCAAGATGGCCGACTTCTTAGTCGCCATCCCTCCCACGGTTGAGCTGCTTCTGCCTATCCTCGAGATCGTTCCGCTGCAGTTGCTCGCTTATCACATCGCGGTGCGGCGCGGCTGCGATGTGGATCAACCACGCAACCTGGCCAAGAGCGTGACGGTCGAGTGAAGCAGCTCACGCACCAGATTCATATCTCAACCCGCGGCAAGGGCCTGTACGATTTCACGCGTGAAATCGAGTCATGGGTAAGCGCGCAACAACCGCAGACCGGCTTGTTGACCATCTTTTGCCGGCACACCTCGGCATCACTTGTGATTCAGGAAAACGCGGACCCCGACGTGGTCGCCGATCTCAACGATTTTTTTACGCGCCTGGTTCCTGAGGATACGCGGCTCTACCGGCACACCGCCGAAGGACCGGACGATATGACCTCCCACATCCGCTCCGCACTCACTTCTACACAACTCGCGATTCCCATTCACCAGGGCAGTCTCGCGCTCGGGACATGGCAGGGAGTCTATCTGTTTGAGCATCGTGAACGGCCGCACAAGCGCAGCGTGGTATTGCACCTGTTGATGGACTGACATGCGAACAGCAGTCCGTTGGATAACCCGAGCATTAGCTGCCATCGGATTCCTGTTTGTGCTCGCCACCGTGACACCGATTGACGATTGGTGGATCAAATCGCTGGCTGGTCCGTGGAACGATCCGAAAGGCGACGTGCTGATAGTGCTGGGCGGGGACTCCATCAAGGATGTGATCGGCTGGTCTTCTTACTGGCGCAGCGTGTACGCAGTGCGGGCGTGGCGCGAGGGCGGTTGGCGGGTTGTGTTGATAAGCGGAGGGTCCAGCAGCGGCGTGGAACCGGCCGCCGAGCGGATGGGCGAGTTCATGATGTCGCAAGGGATTCCGGTATCTGTGATACGCGTGGAAACGGAATCGCACAGCACGCGCGAAAACGCGCTCAAATCGAAACTGATCTTGGCGAAGCTCCCCGGCCACAAGGTGCTGATGACTAGCGATTACCACATGTTTCGCGCAGCCCGCGTTTTTCGCAAGGCAGGTATCGATATTGAGCCCCGTCCACTCCCCGACGCCGCGAAACAGGCCGGATCGTGGGGAAATCGATGGCCCTTGTTTTTGGGATTGTGCGTGGAGACAGCCAAGATCGGATATTATTCTGCGCGCGGGTGGATTTGATCAACGCTTGCACGCCACCATTCGAAGGAGACGCCCGCAGTCAGCCGCAGTAGCCCTCCAGGTTCTTGTCGATCCACTCATTAAATCCGCCTTGAAACACTAGATTGTCCGCAAGTCCAAAGAACCGCCTGTATCGTTCTCCCGCTTCGCAATCCTCTTTCAAGACGACGTCGATGGAGACTCTTTGCGAATCTCGACGCGCGAGTTGAGCGGATTTAAGCAGGTGGCGTATCTCTGTGTCCGGCTCAGGCAACGAGTACCCCACGAAGAGCCATTTTTGAGCCATTTGCAAGCTGGTCTCAGCGCGATCCCAGATGGCATAAAATGCACGTGGGTTCATATCTTTGCGGTAGCTAAACGTTGCGACGCGCATGCCGATTAACCCACCGCAACCCGTACAAGTTCGCATCCTGCGGCTTCTAGCCAGTCGGTCAGCTAGCTCCTCTTCTCCAAACAACCGAAAATCGTCAGGCTCAAGCAGTAGATTCAGGTTGACCACCGACTCGACCAATTGTTCTCCAAAATTGACAAGCATCCTGCAGCAGTCACAGTAACCCTGATTCACGCTACCGTGCAACTTTAGGATAGGCACTCCTGCTCCCCGGTCCAGCCGCCCGGTGGGGGTAATGAAATCAACGCCATCGTTGTTAGGAATGCCAAGCACGTCCAAGCACCTCTCAGCCTCTCCGTCCCAGTTGGTTGTGATGATGGCGATTTCAAACGTTTCATTCGCTCTCTTGAAGAACCTCACAACGTTCTGATCTATGACTCCTCGGCTCTTGAGAAGGGTGAAGATGCGATGGATCGTAAGTCGCCGGATGGCTCGGAGCTTCTTGGGGCTATAGGTTGCACCAAGATTGTGACCCGCGTTGGCCGCCATATCGATCTGCGTGAAGTGGTCTTCTAGAGTGGGCTGACGCGTTCCGTCCTGCCAGCCGAAGACGGCCTGCCAAAACTCGCGGATTCGAGCGCTGATAAATGCTTCAAGAGGCTTGTCGACAGAACCCTCCGGGTTCGTCAGCAGCTTTTTACCAAGTGTCTCGGTTGTGGGTAGGTCCAACGCTCTTGAAAAGCCGGACCCGAGGAAAAGAATGAGCCTGGCCTTGGACTTGTCGCCGCTCGTGGCCATAATCGTGAACGAACCCCATTCTAAAGCTTTTTCGACGGCTGCCTATCACGAGCCTGCAGCACAAACAGGCTACACTATGGAAATGAAGGACCTCACGGCTCGCATCACCATTAATCCCGATCAATGCGGAGGCCGACCTTGCGTCCGGGGAATGCGTGTCCGAGTTTCCGACGTTCTCGATCTTTTTGCCACTGGCCTAAAGGGTGAAGAGATTCTTCAAGAGTTGCCCTATCTAGACTCGGATGACTTGCAAGCATGCCTCCAATACGCGGCGCGTGAAATCAATCATCCTGTCCTTACGTCTCGATGACGATTTGGATCGATGCTCAGATTTCGCCGGATGTCGCGCGCTGGCTGGCTGAGCGATTCAACGTTGAGGCGCTTCATGTCAAAGACTTGCAGATGGTCGAGGCAACCGACCCAACCATTTTCGACGCCGCAAGAATCGCTGACGCCTGCGTTTTGACTAAAGACCGCGACTTCGTGGAGCTTGTCAGACGCCGCGGAGTTCCGCCACGCGTCATCTGGATCACTTGTGGAAATACTTCAACTCGTGAGTTGATGCTCATCCTGGATGCAACTTTTCAAAAGGCATGGGCCCTGTTAGCCTCTGGCGAACCGGTAGTCGAGATTAAGGGCTAAAAGTTGCTGAGTTCGTCGGTACGGATTTACAAAACAATCTTTGCTTCGAAGCGGGCTGGTAGTGTACACCGCCTGCGCACCCGCACCACCGGCGATGGATGCTTCTCTCCGAATACGCCCGATCTCCAGCTCTCAACCAACTCGCTGCCCTCAGCCAGCACCAACCGCGCGCGCGCATCCAGCGATCCTAGATGCCACAACTGCTCCACGTCATGCTCGCCGGGCGGGCCGTTGATTTCATCAACTATCAAAATGACATCTGGTTTTTGAAACTCCATGCTGCGCCGATGCGTGAAGTCTCGATATCGGCACTCCGCCTCAATAGCGTCGCGCTTTGCGTTGGTCTTCCAGGAAAGAATTGTGACATCCGGATGATTGATCCATCGGAAAGGACCAGCCGCCGTCGCCTGATCGCGGCCGTCCAGGCGAATTGTGTTGTGCGCCTCGGTACCTCGGAACCAATCGCGCCACTTCTGCTCACCGACGTACGTGCACGTTCCTGGATCGATCAGGATCTCGTCGTCACCTGAGCGCACCACAATACTCAGCGCGTCCGCATGGCTGTGCCCAGCGCCCCAAGGTCCGAACCCTCCCGCGTCGAAGATCACTTGATTCGCGCCGGACGACATTACGGCCACACCAGCGTCCGAAAAAAGCCGTGACTCCCACTTCCCTTCCCCTGCCTTGCGATCCAGTAGGCCAGCGCCCAGCCACCACACGGCCTGCTCATGCAAATCCTTCGGGTCCCACTGCCAATGATGGCGATCCAACACAGTGCTGGCTGTCGCCATGGTGGCGCGGCCAAATCCGTTGCGATCGCCGTACGGATAAAATAATCGCCCGCCATCGTCATCGCCAAGAAACGGCAGAATGCGCGAAGGGCCCATCACCGCGTGCAAATATTCGGCCATCTTTTCCAGCTTGTCCATATACTCCCGGTCAGGCTTCGCCAGAATGGCGTGCAGCAGGAACATGTCCGTGGCGTACAGGTGATAATACGTCGATTGCTCAAAGTGGCTTCCATCCGCATGCACCTGGCGCTCCATTTGCTCGCGCATCACGCGCGCGCCGAGCTGTTCCCAACGCGCCGCCCTCGGAAGTCCCGTAAAGAACAGCCCCAGCGCGTGCAACGCCAGCGCCTCGCCCAGCAGATGCGTGTTCGGCGAAAAGTAGAACGAAAGATTATTCTCCAGATGACATCCATGCTGGTAAAGCTGCCGGAGCCACTTCATGCGGAACTCCGCGATCATTTTGTCGCCGATGAGATGATACGTCCAGATCCACGACAGAGCACGGAACGCCACTTCGAGCGCACTCGCCCAGTTGATTCCCCGATTGTATGGATTCGCCGCGAACCAGCTTTCCAGTTGCGCGCGAATTTCGCCCAGGTGGGCGGCGTCTCCGGTGAAGCAGAACGCTTGCGCCAACAGCACCAGGTGTTGATGACGATTCGGCTCCCAAATCACTTTGTGATCGCCACTGCGTCTCGTATCCAGGTAGGGAATCCGGCGGAAATAACTGAGCCCGGTCTCCACACCGCTGGTGTGATCGCGCCGCCAGGGGATCTCGGGGCCAGTGTCGATGGTCAATCCCAGGATCGGAAACCGATGCTGTCGAATCTGTTCGGCGAGCGAGCGCACCTGCCCGGCGAACGCTGTTCCCTGAAGCGCGGCGGCAACTGTGGCCGGATCCGGAAGTTTGATACGTGGCTTGAAGTTCGGATCAAGCTGCACTTCGGGAGGCCGCGCGAATTGGTACGCGTTGATCAGCTCCTGCTTGAGACGAAACGCGATCTCGGCAGCCGTGCGCAATGTAGTTCATTCTACCCCGAGCAAAACTATTAGCCACGGATACACACGGATGCACACAGATATTATCCGTGTGCATCCGTGTGTAT
>PMUN01000332.1 GCA_003166875.1 Bryobacterales bacterium
CTTGAATATGACCCGTTTGCTATTGCCGGCAAGATCGCCGGAGATCAACTCTCCGGTCTTGTCGTCCAGATAGACCACGCGGTGGCCATCCGTATCGCCCGCGCCGAAGCTTCTTCCCGCCATCTCGATTTGGCGTTGCGTCATCGTCGCGGGGGCGGCCGGATGGTCGTCCTGCCTCAACGCCGCTAGCCGCACCCGCGCCTGCATGGCCGCGGGCTGATCGGCGAAATCGCGCACAATCTGTTGGTACACACTCTGCGCCTGCTGCCCGAGTTTCTCGTAGCAGCCCGCCAGGTGCAGCAGCGCCTTGGCGCGCACGTCGCGGGGAGCGGACTTGTCCGCCGCGATCTTCTGATAGGCCGCGATGGCGGTCTTGAGGTCGCCATCCACTTGTTCCTTGGTCATGGCCGCCTGGAGTTCGACTGCCGGCCTGGTTTGCGCGTGCAATGGAACGACGGCGAACTCCGAGAGCAGGCCCGCCAGAATGACGATACTAACGATGGCGGTCCCGCCGAGGATGATGGAAAAGGCGGCCGTAAATGCTAACGCGATGTCTTCGATTTTTTCGAATTTCATGATGCACCTCCTGGGTACGAATCCAGAATGCCGCACCAATGTTTGCGGCGTAGTGCGATTCGGTCAGGAGACTGCATGAATTTGGTTTGGATTTCCTGACACATGCCAATTTACCCTTCGAACCGATATCCCACGCCGCGAATGCCGATCAAGTGCCGCGGCGCAACGGGATCGTCTTCTATCTTCTTCCGCAGGGCAACGATATGGTTATCGACCACGCGGTCGCTCACATAGAAGCCGGAGCCCCACACTTCTTCAAGCAGGTGCTCGCGCGTGAGCACGCGTCCCCGGCCGCGCACGAAAGCGGTCAGCAGCTTCAGCTCCGTGTGCGTGGCTTCCACCCGCTGGCCGTCGCGGCGCAGCTCGAAACGCGCCAGGTCCAGTTCGCAGCGGCCAAAGCGATGCACTTCGCCGCCCGCCTCGGCCACGCCGCGGCGGAACACGGCCCGGATGCGCGCGCGCAGCTCCCGCGGACTGAACGGCTTGGTGACGTAATCGTCCGCGCCCAGGTCCAGGCCCAGTATCTTTTCGGCCTCCTGCGTCTTGGCGGTCAGCATGATGATGGGGGTGCGCAAGCCGCCGCGGCGCAACTCGCGGCAAACGTCGAAGCCGTCTTTGTTGGGCAGCATGACATCCAGCAGGATCAGGTCGAAGCTCTCGGAGCGGGCGCGACTTACGGCTTCCACGCCGTCGGCCACCACGGCGACCTCGTAGCCTTCCGTTTGCAGGTCGTTTTCCAGAGCGAAGGCGATGCCCGGCTCGTCTTCCACAATTAGGATTCGGCTCATGCACGTGCCTCCCCGTCTCCGGTAAGCGGCGCCAGCGGCAGAAGGATGGTGAAGGTGCTGCCCTCGCCGGCCGCGCAACGGCAGGCTCCGCCGCACCGATAGCAGCCTGATGGTCACCGGACGCACAGTGGAATTCAGTATACGCCGTTGATCGTCAGGAGTGGATCAGGGTTGTGTCAGGTTTCTGTCAGGAGAAGGTACGGAAGACCTGGCCCTTGACGGCGATAACGCGTTCCCAGGCCCGAATCGAGCGCTTGCCCCACTTCGCCCATGCCGCCTGCGTCGATGGGCGCGAGGATTTCGTACGGGCCGAGCTTCGTTCTGCAGAGCGGCTAAGTTTAACCCATCCTGTAGTAGATAAGTCCTGAATCACGGCGCATCCGGAAGTTGAAAGTCACCCCCGGATGCGCCGAGATCAGCAGCCAAGCAGGCAAAGATGTTACTTGCCTTTCAGGCTCTCGCGCCAGGCGATTACTTCCAGTTCGCCCCGGACTGCGTCCTCGACGCGGACCACGGGGTGCACCTGGAATACAAATGCGGGGAGCATCGAGCAAAACTTGTGAATCGTTAGTGGATCGTCGCACTCCAGCAACATATGCCCACCCCACTCGCCCACGCGTATTACGAAAAACTCGATCTTGAAATTGGCTGGCGCCTTCCACTGGCCAAACACCTCGAGGATTCGCTTCTGGGCATTCTCATATTCTATGGGCGAACCTTGCGGGCGCTCGAACCAGCTGATTATGTACTTCATGTAATCCCCTTNNTACGTTGAGCAAGCGTTGCCGAGTTTGTCGCCGGAAGAAAGCGGCATGTGCTTCATCTAGACCAGCTTCCTCGATCAGAAAGCAATGCGTTCCCACAAAAGCTTATACGTAGCATTCTTTCGGTCAATCACCCCTCCTTTCCCGTCCTCGCGGGGGATAAGCAGAAGGCGATCATTGCCTTGAAATTCGAACCATCGGACATTGTTGACGCCGCGCCAATTTGGTGGGCTTGCGTCTTCCAGGTGGTGAGTGATGGTTTGCGCTTTCAAATCCAGCGTGTAGGTGCCGTAGTACGCGAGGTAATTGTCGAAGGCAGCCGCCTTCTCCTCAGCAGTACCGAACGCGGGCCCGTTAACGAAGGGCTTGCGAGCGCCCTTAACATCGATTTGAACAGCCATCCAGCCGGACCGATCGTAGGTGATAATGCCCGTCGGGTGATCATAAGCGAAGTGAAAAGTGGCGTCTGTGCCCTCCACTGAAACCAATCGCCAGGCGCCTATCAACTTCTTACTAACATTGTCGGGTCGCGATTCAGCGGAGAACAAGAAAACGCAAGAGAGGATCAACAAGAGGACGCGGCGATTGCCCATGGACGTTTAGTATATCTCGGCCGAAATTCTCTTCTTGCTTGGAGTCGCCGATTGTTCAGGGCGGCCGGCCCAGTTCGTCTCCTAAGGACCCTTGTGCCAGCGGTGCTGGCGGCATTGCGGGGACGTGCCCTTACCTGCCCAACCAGAAATTACGAGTGACAAAACTCACCCACCGATATTCCCATCCCCGTCTTCGTATTACGAGTCTGCCTCCCGCACCGCGTCCATCCGAACGCTTTATTCTGATCTCGAGAAGATTGTCATGCGACACCACACCACCACCTCGAACTCCTGCCTCTCATTGCTCCTTGCTGCAATACCGGCGTCTATCCTGACGCATCGTGAATTTTCGACCGCCCAGAGGCCCCAACACCGCTCGCAAGCCCCTAAGAAAATAGCAGCTTAGAAAAGTCACTCCGCCAAACACAAGAATCGTCGGATGCGTCAGGAACGCCGCGAAAAAGAATCCGGCGGTTCGATTTTCGAAAAATGTACCGCGCGCGATACAAAATTGAAGAGCACCTCGCGCTCACGGTAACCGCTTTCGCTCGCGTAACCGCAAGCTACCCAATTGGAGTGGTCACTGCCGGCACACTCAATCGCGGACCACTGTATGCCGATGGAGCCACATTTTCACCACAATGGAGCAATATAATGACTGTTGCGAGATATATCATCAACGACATAAGGAGAGATGCCATGAGCAGTTTGATCAGGACTACCCTCCGTCTCGCCTTGTCCATTTTGATCATTGTCTTCGCACTGTTTTTACTTAACGCATGGATCTTTAAGCAGGCGTGGACGAATTATCTATGGGTGAACCTCAGCTACCTCCTGCATCAAGAATGGTTTGCGGTTTTGTTAGTCGCGCTGATTTATCTCACTGCCTTTCTGTTTATGCGGTGGCACCTGATCGCGTGGCCGATCAGGCTCGACCTTCTCGGCAGAATTATCGATGTGACGATGCAGCTCGATATGGAGGTGCTGGATTCCCCGGAAAAGAAGGCCAAGATCGACGCAATGAGATCGACGCTCCACGGCGCGGCTCAACGCCTGAATCAAATCGGGCTTCTGGATCGCATCCTCTGGACACGCGGCCATGAGGAAGCGGCCTGGATCCACGTCGACGGCATCGAACGCGAACTTGTTGTAATGCAATCCCCCGGGAGAGTAAAGGCCCGTTTGGAGACAGCAGAGCGGGACCTTCGGGAAATTCCAGCCAAGGATGCAACTGACCTGGCAGATGTCATCTATCGCGAACTGGCTGGCGCCACATCTGAAGTGACCGGCTCCCGCGATAGTCGTTTCCGAGATCTGCTCTACGAGGCACTGGGCGTCATTGACACGGATGATGAGAACGACCTGGACGATACGTTGAACTGGCACAACAAGACCGTTTGGCTAACGTGGCTCGGCCTCACGCTTCTTATCTCGTTGGAGGGTACTAGGCGAGGAGGCGGCGGGCTCTTCGCTGCGGGGGCGGCGGGAGGGTTTCTGAGCCGACTGATGCGCGCAATCAAGCGAGTTGATGACCCGACGGATTCCAGCGCCTATTGGACCACCCTATCCTTGAGCCCACTGGTCGGAGCCTTGGCGGGATGGGCAGGTATTCTGCTCGTCGAACTAGGAGTCAAGCTAGGTGTCCTAGGCAATACGTTTAGCGGGGTCACGATGGAGAACGGATACGGGAGTTTCGCGTTGGCACTCGCGTTCCTGTTGGGATTCTCCGAACGTCTCTTCGACGCAATTACTGAATCGCTCGAGAAGAAGGTCGACGAGAAGGCCGAAGCGAAAGGCACGCCTTCTCCAAAACGCCAGCGCCCACAAGACGCAGCGCCTCCGTCAACTAGCCCTCAACCAAAAGCCCCGAGCAGTCCTGAATCTTCCAGGAACGACGCCCCCGGTTCCGGGGGCTAGATCGCACTAGTTGAAGCAGCCGACCACCTCCATTCTCCCCGCGAGCCTGTCGCACACATTTGAAAAGACACCATCGTTCAGCCGTCTAACGCTCAAGAGAGTGCGCCTCCGTGCACTTGGCGGATCACCGGCCGTCGGCCGCCGAGATGGGAGTGTGAAAATAGGGGAATGAGTATCCTGCCACCGGATTTGCGGTACGCGCTGCGAATGCTGCGCAAAAATCCGGGGTTCACCGCAACCGCGCTGGCAGCACTCACGCTTGGCATTGGCGCTACCACCGCGATTTTTTCCGTCGTCAATACCGTTCTGCTGAAGCCGCTCACCTTCCCCGATCCGGACCGCATCGTTTCCTTCTTTCTCACCACGCCAAACGGCCCATCCTATGGAGGCTCGACCACCCGGTTCAATGTCTGGCGGCAGCAGACGCAGGCGTTCCAGGATGTTTCGGCATACGAATACGCCGGAGCGAACCTTAACTTGACTGGAGAGACGTTTCCGGAACAGATCCGTAGCATTCGCGTCTCGGCGGATTATTTCCGATTGCTGGGTGCGCCGGTGATTCAAGGCCGCACATTCACGGCCGAGGAAGATCGTCCCAATGGCGGCCAGGCCGTGGTTTTGAGCTATGGACTTTGGCAGCGTCATTTCTCGGGCGACCCTCATATGATCGGAAGAACCATTTCGTTGAGCGGCGCGCCATATGTGGTGGTGGGCATCGTGGGTCCGGGCTTCAATACCGAGCTCGATACCCCGCCCGAAGTCTGGCTTCCTTTTCAAATCGACCCGGCCAGTGTCGACCACGCCCAATACTTCAGCGTGATCGCGCGGCTCAGGCCGGGAGTGACACTCGCCACGGCAAAGGCGCAACTGCAGCTAGCGGCGGATGAATTTCGCCGGAAATTCCCGAACTTCATGGGACCGCGAGACGGCTTCAGCGTCCAACCTTATCCCGAAGCCATCGTGAGCGAAGTGCGCTCCTCGCTTTTGGTACTGGCGGGCGCGGTCAGCTTCGTGCTTCTCATCGCCTGCGCCAATGTTGCAAATCTTCTGCTGGTGCGCGCCACGGGACGGAAGCGCGAAATCGCACTGCGGGCAGCCGTGGGCGCGAGCCGCGCGCGCATCATTCGACAACTGCTCACCGAAAGTGTGGTGCTCTCCGCGATCGGCGGCGCATTGGGATTCGCGCTCGGTCTGGTTGGCGTCCGCGCTCTGGTGGCCATGAATCCCGGCGATATTCCGCGCATCGGAGAACACGGAGCGGCCATCGCGCTAGATTGGCGCCTGGTTCTGTTCACCGTTTGCGTTTCAGTTGTCACCGGCGTCTTGTTTGGCCTCATCCCGGCATTCGATGTTTCGCGCACTGACCTTAGCATCACGTTGAACCAAGCCGGCGGCCGCTCCGGTACAGGATTCCGCCAGAACAAAACGCGCTCCCTGCTGGTGATCAGCGAAGTGGCGCTGGCGCTGGTGTTGCTAACGGGCGCGGCATTGCTGATCCGGACCTTTGTGGCTTTGCGCACCGTCAATCCAGGCTTCGTCGCGCATAACATCCTCACCATGCGGATGTCGCTGGGCGGGTCGCGTTTCGCGAAAACGACCGCAGTGAACCAACTCATCCAGAACGCCGTTCAGCGAATGGAAGCGCTGCCCGCGGTCGCAAGCGCCGGCGCAAGTTATCTTTACCGCTGGAAGGTGGATTCGGCGTGCCGTTCAACATCGTTGGGCGAATCCCTGCTGGCGAACGATATGACGGACGCGGTTGGATGAGTGTTTCGCCTCACTACTTCGACGTCTTCAAAATCCCCGTAGTGCGCGGCCGCGCCTTCGACCAGCGCGACGATGCGGCCGGCACTCGCGTCGCGATTATTAACGAAGTTCTGGCGCGCGAGTTCTGGCCGAAGGGCGATCCCATTGGCGAGCGCGTTTTGCTCGGCAAAGGATACGGCCCCGAGTTCGAAGAGCCGGAGCGCCAGATCATCGGTGTTGCCGCGGACGTGCATGATTTCGGCCTCAATCGAAACCCGACTCCGATGGTGTACGTTCCGATGGCGCAGGTTACCGATGGCATAACCGCGCTCGCAAATCGTGCCTCGCGCATTGTGTGGATGGTGCGCACCGAAGTGTCGCCTTATTCGCTGCGTTCCGCCATCCGGACGGAACTGGAACAGGCGTCCGGCGGCCTGCCAGTGTCGCATGTCCGCAGCATGGAGGAAGTGGTGTCTGAATCCACCGCCCGCGCCGACTTCAACATGACGCTGCTCACGCTTTTCGGAGCCGCGGCGCTGGTGTTGGCCGTGATTGGAATTTATGGATTGATGGCCTATTCGGTGCGACAGCGGACGCGCGAGATCGGAATCCGATTGGCGTTGGGCGCCCAGGCGAATCATGTGCGGAATATGGTGGTCGCGGAAGGTATGCGATTGTCGCTGGTCGGAATGGCCATCGGTATCGCGGCTGCATTCGGCCTCACTCGTCTGCTTCAAAGCTTCCTTTTTGGCGTGCAGGCCTGGGACCCTCTGGTATTCGTCACCGTGCCGCTTCTGTTGGGCGTCGCGACTCTCGGGGCAGTGTGGTTCCCAGCCCGGCGCGCCGCCGGAACGGATCCGGCTGATGCACTGCGTCAAAACTGAACCGCGACCGTAAGGNNCGTAAGGGAGTCGGTGCCTTTCGTCAAAACTGAAAGTATATAAATGGATTGGCCCCGCTTCCTCCGAACAGCAGCAGTACCAGCAGCCAACATGCCGCTAGAAACGCGCCGGCAAAACCTGGCAACGGCAGCAGCACGTAAGTGCCGGTGATGGGACGCGAGCCAACCCGGCGCGCGGCGATAACCCCGACGGCGTGCCCGCCGATCACGAGCGGCAAAACCATCAGCAGCGGCGAATAGAACCAGGAAATTCCGCCAAGCGCCAAGCCGGACATTTTGTGAAGAACGGTGGCAGCCATCGCGAAACTTTGCGAGCGGAACAGAGCCCATGTAACGCAAATGAAGATGTAGGTGGCCAGCCAACAGCTCGCGCGAATCGCTAAGGCTCGACTCGGCGCATGGCCCCGGCGCAGCCGGCGCGCTACCCACAAATGGTTCACCATAATCGCTAAGCCGTGCAGCGCGCCCCAGCACACGAACGTCCAACTTGCGCCGTGCCACAGCCCTCCGAGTAAGGCCGTGATTCCCGCGTTCCGATATCGGCTCCAGCGGCTTTCGCGCAAGCCGGGGAGCGAGAAGTAAAGATAATCGCGCAGCCATTTGGTCAATGTGATGTGCCATCTCCGCCAGAACTCGATGGGCGAAAGCGCGAGATAGGGCATGTTGAAGTTCTCCGGCAAGTCGATGCCGATGATCTTTGACATTCCGATTGCCATGTCGGAATAGCCGGAAAAGTCGCAATAGATCTGGAGCGAGTATGCGATCACCGCGCTCCAGACCGTGAGCGGGGAGTAGGCGCCGGCATCGGCGAAGACGGCGTTGACAAAGGGCGCCATCTGGTCGGCGATGACGAGTTTCTTGGTCAATCCCAGCAGAATCATCTGAACACCCACCACGGCGCGAGGCCAGGCGGGCCGAAGCGAACGCGCCATTTGCGGTAGAAATACTGACGCGCGGATAATCGGCCCGGCCAGCAAATCGGGAAAGTAGCTCACATAGGTCGCAAACAGCACCGGGCTTCGGCAAGCTGCCAGGTCGCCGCGGTAGATGTCGATGATGTAGCTGATCGCTTTGAATGTGAAAAACGAGATGCCGAGTGGCAGAGCGATTTCAAAATGGCGGGGAGCGATACCAGCCAGAGCCGCCACGCTTCCCAGGAAAAAGTTCGCGTATTTGAAATAGCCGAGCAGCAAAAGATTCGAAAACACGCCGGCCGCGAGCCAGCGCCTGCGAGCGCGCGGATTAGCGCTTTCCTCAATGCGAATGCCGCAGAAGTAATCAATGACGATCGGTGCGGCCAGTACAAGAAGATAAACATGCTTCCAGGTGAAGTAGAAATATGCGCTGGCCACTAGCAGAAGCCAATGCCGGAGATAGCGGGAAGGGGCCACGCACATGCCCAGCAACACCATCACGAAGAAGAGAACGAAGGGCAGAGAGATAAACGCCATTTNNTGGCCTGTGGCGTTGAAGTGTCCGGCGCCGGGGGCGGTGTTGTGGAATCCGCGGCTCAGAAGCAAGTGATCGTAACGCTCGCGTGCCATCGCTGCTCGCGTCGAGAAACAAGCCACGCCTTGCTCGATACACAGACCAAGTACTTCCTGCTCGATCGGCTCGGCGGAATCGTAATCGGTACCGAAGAATCCAGGCGTATAGACAATGAGGAGTCGCGAGCCGTAGGCTTTCTTCAGGCCCAGAACAGTGATGCGGGGGACGCGACCAGCCTGTTCAACCAAGCGAGGGTCGTGTTCTTCTAAACGCGCGCTCTCGGCCAGGCTCTCATCGTAGGCAGCAGCGTTCCAGATCAGTCCCATCCGGCGCCACAGTGCCAGCGCGAGCGCGGATCGGCCAATCTGCCGCCGCATTTTTTGCAAGCGGCCGATGGTTGGCGGGGGCCGGACATCCATCAACCGGTAGGAATCGTCGGCGGCAATTTCCATTCGCCAGTTCCGCGTTACCGTCAGCGCGTTGATACTGAAGTAGGCATTAAGAACTACTGCCACCCACGCTGGATTACGCGCTCCAACCAGCAGTTCGGCAGAGCCAAGATAGGTGGGGGCTTTGGCCGAGGACCAGCCGTATTGGCGTACATTGAGAGGACGACCTGCGGCACGCGAGAGACGCTCGATCACCGCGCCCATGGTCTCTTCGTCACGCACCGCCTGGCCAATCACGTGGGAGTCGCCGACGATCAATCCCTCGGGTGCGCCGGCGAGCGGCGGATTGCCCGTGAGGCGGTTCCCATAGGTGCCCAGTCCGTCGGGTTCGAAATGCGCGACGGAGAATCCCTCGGAGTAGCTGCGAATGGTGCGTACAGGGCCTTCCGGTTGATTCCAGCCGGCCACGAATGGGCGGAGGCCAAGTTCAAAAAGCGAAGCGGCAGCCAGGATACCCGCTGCGCAGCGAACAAGGGTCGACGTAAACATGCAGATTGAACTGCACTATTGTACATGCGTGCGGAAAAGCCAGCTTGAAAAAACACCACCAACCGGTCGCTTACGCTCGCGGTTCGGAAAGAGGTGTCGCCGAACCGCGACCGTGAGGGAGTCGGTGCAATTACTCGTAGCGCAAAGCGACCATGGGGTCCACGCGCAAGGCCCGCAGCGCAGGTCCGACGGTTGCTGCCAGGGCCACCGCCGCCAGCAGAGCAATAACCGCGAGGAACGTGAGCGGATCGGTGGGGCTGAGTCCCGGAACAAGAAACATCGCCAATGGCTGAGTCGCGACCATGGCAATCCCGAGGCCGATGGTGATGCCAACGGCGACCAGCAGGAAGCTATCGCGCAAAACCACCCACAGAACGTTGCGCGGCGAAGCGCCCAGCGCCACGCGCAATCCGATCTCGCGAATCCGGCGACTGATGGTGTAAGCCAGTACCCCGTAAAGACCGATGGATGCTAGCACCAGACCCAGTACACCAATGCTGCCGAGGATGGCCGCACCCGCACGGCTCGGCAGCAAGGCCAGCACCAAGGCACTGCGCATGGGTTTGGTTTCAATAGCAGCCGACTGATCCAGCCCACCGAGGGTCCGATTGACGGCCTTAACCAGGCCCGGCGGAAATTCGGTCGCTCGAATCATAAAGTTGAGGCTCTCAGTTCCGGGTCCTTGCGCAAAAGGCGTGTACATGGCGAGCGCGTTTTCCTCACCGAGCGTGAAGTATTTGCTGTTTCTTGCAACACCTACAATGCTCACGGATTCACCCTGCGGATATTGAATGCTGTGCCCCACCGGGCTGGCGTTGCCGAACAGTAAGCGTGCAAAATTCTCGTTGATGATCGCGACCTCGGGCGAACCAGCGCGATCCGTCGCAGAGAACTGACGGCCATCCAGAATCGGGATCGACATCACGCGGAAATAATCCGGGCCGACGTTGTTGCTCTTATATTGCACGGGAACCGGTTCGCCGCCATCAACGCGTAACGATGTCCCGTTGGTCTGCTGGTCGTTAAGCGGGACCACGTGTGCAATGCTGGAAGCTTCTACGCCGGGAAGCGCGCGCAATGCGTCCAACGCCGCATTCACGAGAGCCTGGGTCTTTTCGCTGGTTGGATATTTTGCGGGAACCAGACGCATGGAGGCCCACATCGTGTGATCCACGTCAAAACCTGGGTTCATGGAAGTGGAACGAGAGAGATTTTCGAGAAAGAGGAGTCCAGCGGCCAGCAACAGCGTGGAGATGGCGAGTTGCCCGGCCACCAGGGCGTTCCGCATGTTCCAGAGCCGCCTGCTGCTCTGTAGCTCCTGACGCTTCAAAGCCGCATTGAGGTCCGCCCTCGTAGCTTTGAGAGCCGGGAACAATCCACAAAATAGCGCGCTGGCCATCGCCACGGCAGCCGAGTAGGCGAGCAAGCGCCAGTCTGGTGCAATATGCAGTTGGAACGGCAGCGGCAGCGGAAGTTGAACTCGACTGATGAGACTGGTGAGCCAGAAATTCAACAGTAGGCCGCTCAACGTTCCCAGAACAGCCAAAAGCAGGCTCTCGGCCAGCAACTGCCGAACCAGACGGCCGCGGCCGGCGCCAATTGCCAACCGGATGCCCAATTCCTGTCGGCGGCTGGAAGCGCGTGCCAGAAGCAGGCTGGCTACATTGGCGCAGGCAATCAGTAGCACCAGGCCAACTACTACCATCAGCACTCCAAAGAAGGCTGTGAACGGAATCACGTTGAGCGATTTCAATCGCTCGACTCCTGCGACTGCGTCTACCCGGATGTCTTCCGTCCAATGAAAATCGCGATTGGGGAAGTTCCGGTCCAACTCCTGACCAATTACTTTGAGTCGAGTGAACGCGGCCTGCCGGTTCATGCCTTCCGGAAGCCGCGCCACAAATGCGACGAAAGCTTTATCGTCGTGCACCGGAACGTAGAGGGCGGGTGCGAATCCGAATCCTAGCAAAGTGCGATGGTCGCGGGGCAGGACGCCGATCACCGTATGCGGCTCTCCATCCAGGATCATCGTTCGACCCACCACTCCCGGATCCCCGGCCAAGCGATTCTGCCAGAAATTGTAGTTGAGCACGGCCACATTGCGATCGCCAGGCTGCATCGTCCGGCCGATGGCAACGGGAACACCCACCACTTCGAAATAGTTATCGGTGACCCAGTACACTCCGAGTTGCGAGGTCTCCTCGCCGTTGCGCCAGTTCACCTTGTGCTCTTCGAAGCTGCCGGCTAATCCGTCGAAAGTGTGGGTGTCGCGTACGAACCGGTAAACAGGCATGGGTGAGTGACTGTTGCCCGCGAACTGGATGGAAGCGAGCTGCTCCGGTTGCCGCGCGGACGGCACGCTGAAAAGAAATTCCATGGTCAGGCTGAAAATGGTGGTGTTGGCGCCGATGCCGAGGGCTAGCGAGAAAATCGCCGCCAGTGCGAAGCCTGGCGATCGGCCGAGGGCGCGGAATGCATACCGCAAATCGGAAATCAGATCTTCGATCCATTTAATCTGCCAGGCGACACGCGACTCTTCCCGCATGCGGGCCTGTGGACCGAATTCGCGCCGCGCTTGGGCCATGGCTTCGCCGGGCGCAAGGCCCGCCTGCTGAAGCTCGCCGGCGCGCGATTCGATGTGAAATCGGACTTCGTCGTCTAAGACCAGATCCAAATTTCTTCTACGCCCGATGTAAAGCAACCGTCGCGCGAGTTCCTTCAACCGGTTCATGGTTCTCCTTGTCAGACCGTTTTCATCACCAGTTGAATGGCCTGAATGAGCTTGTCAAACTCCTTGGTTTCCGTTTCAAGCTGCTTGCGGCCGAGCGGAGTCAGCCGGTAGAAACGCGCCTTCCGATTGTTCTCCGAGATGCCCCACTCGGCCGCCAGCCACCCTTTCACCAGCATCCGGTTGAGCGCCGGATACAAGGAACCGTCTTCAATCTGTAACGTCTCGGCGGAGTGTTCCTTGATACGGCGCGCGATCGCATAGCCGTGCAGCGGTCCGCGCGCGAGTGTGCGCAGCACCAGGAGATAGAGCGTACCTGGCAGCAGTTCGGGTGAGTTGAATGTAGGCATTCCCTGGTCCAACCTATATATAGTCTGGAAAGGGGAGTGGTGTCAAGCACTAACCGTACCAGCCGCGCTATTACTTGATCTTGCGGGAACCGGCCATCGGACTCTGTGAAACTTGCCAGCACGTCCGCCGAATCACGTCAGATCGGGGATCGGTGTTTTATTTGTGCAAGCTGTCGGCCGTGGATTCAAGGTTTCCCAAATACCCGAGACTCCCCGTTTTCGAGTGCGAAGGGTACCAGGAAAAAACCACGGATCGGGATGACTCGGGGACCAGTACTTTCCCTCGTTCGACGTGAGTTCAAAACCATTGTGGCCGTGATATACTGAGCCACCCGACGCAGGAACGGCTGCTAATGCCTGTAAGAACGACGCGCCTCGCCGTAATACTTTCGCTGGTGCAGTTCTGCTCGATCGCCACTGCCAGCGCGCAGAATGGGCCGCTGGTGTCGATCACTCCGCGGGTTCGAACCGAACCCGTTGCAAACTACGCGGCTTATCCTCACGCAGACCTGCGGGTGGATGTTCCGCTGATTCTGATTCCGGTCCACGTAACAACCTCGTTGGGCACATCTGTCACCGACCTGCGGCAGGAGAACTTCCGGGTTTTTGAAGACGGCGTCGAGCAGCCCGTTACGAACTTCGCGAAAGAAGACGCTCCGGTCTCCATCGGCATGGTTTTCGATTCGAGCGGCAGCATGCACACCAAGATTCACAAATCTTCCGAAGCTGCGGCCGCGTTTTTCAAGACCGCCAATCCGGAAGACGAGTTCTTCCTGGTGGAATTCAACGACCGGCCCAAGTTGTCGGTCCCATTCACGCGCGACTCTGATGAGATCTACAATCGGATCGCACACGTCCGCGCGGTGGGCCGCACTTCCCTGCTGGATGCCATCCATATGGCGCTGGCGCAGATGAAGCATGCGCACAATTTACGGAAGGCGATCATCATCTTTTCTGATGGCGGCGACAACCGCAGCCGCTTTACGGAGCGCGAGGTGAAAGAAGCGATGCTCGAAAGCGACGTACAGGTCTACGCCATGGGAATCTTCGATCCGAGCGATTCCCGGAAGCTCACGCGCGAAGAACTGAACGGACCGCAGCTGCTGACTGACCTGGCCGAGGAAACGGGCGGCAAGCACTTTCCGGTGGACCATCTGGACGACCTGCCCAAGGTCTGCGATCGCATCGGTAACGAGCTTCGCAATCAGTATCTGTTGGGCTACATGTCAGCCAACACCGCTCGGGATGGCAGGTACCGCCAAATCAAAGTGCTCCTGACGAATACCGGCAGCCGGCCCCAGTTGAAGCCCTTCTATCGTCAGGGGTACTACGCCCCTTTGCAATGATTTAGGCCGCAAAGAAGCGGGTACTGGTACCGGAGATTCGGCAGCGGCTTGATATTGGCTAGCCAATATGTCACTATACCTTAACCAAAACCGATGGCGGGTTTGGCTGGCGTACAATACACTTTTAGGAGACTTATCTAATGAAGCTCTTAGGCATGGCACTGATGTTCGTGGCTTTTTCAAGTTTTGCGAATGCAATTCTTACTCCGGCACCCGAGATCGATCCAGGATCGGCGGGAAGCGCTCTGGCACTGTTGTCTGGTGCGTTGCTGGTGATTCGCAGTCGACGGAAGAAGTAAGATAACTAGTCAAACTTTCGGAGGGATCCATCCATGAGAATCCTTGGCGTGATGTTGCTGTTCGTTGGAGTTTCAGGGCTGGCCTTGGCGCAAGTGCGAACTCCCGAGATCGATCTAGGATCGGCGGGTACCGCTGTCGCATTGCTGTCCGGTGCGCTGCTGGTGATTCGCGCCAGACGGAAGAAGTAGACTGGAGCAGGCTCGACTTAAATGAGAGACACCGAGCAAATCCACGGTGTCTCTTCTCTTGACGCCTCCTTTTCTGAATCAAGTAATACACAGCGTTTTCCTCGCAAAAAACTATTCTCGCTCGGCTTACCTCAGCGCTTAATTCTGTTTGTTTTGCTTTTCGCCGCTGAATGGAGCCCGATTACTCACTCGGTGCACAAGGGACGCGGGGCTGGCGCCTTGCTGCAGATCGCCATCGCGTTCTCCTCTCTCCTGGTTGCCCTAGGCTACTTCCGGTCGAAAGATTCGTTCCATCGGATTTCAAACCAAGTCAAGAAGGCTCCCATCCGGTGGGGTCTGTTGGCGTGGCACCTGGTTGCGCTCGGAGCATTTCTTGGCCTTTCGGCGATCTCCAGCGGGAACAATCCGTTGGGCTACGCGATCACAGCGCTGTGGTACGCCGTTGGCATTGCGGCAATTGCGTTGGCAGGATGGGCCTTCGTTCCACCCGGCCTTGCACTCGAGTTCGTACGGTCCACGGGTTATGCGTGGGTGTATGCTCTGGCCGCGGCGGTAATCGCTTGGCGCGCGGTGGTGTTTTCGACGTTTTGGAACGGAGCTGTCTGGAATCCGGCGATTGACTTGTCCTGGAAGCCAGCGACGGACTTGACGTTTAACGTAGTCAAGAGCCTTCTGCATCTATTTTTGTCCCAGGTGGTGGCGGATCGGGCCACCATGACGATTGGCAGTCCAAAATTCAGCGTCATCATATTGCCCTGGTGCGCCGGTTTCGAAGGCACGGCGTTGATGCTGGTTTTCAGCGTCGCCTGGCTCGGGTACTTCCGGCGTGAATTCCGCTTTCCCCATGCTCTGCTTTTAGTACCGGCGGGAATGCTGGTCATCTGGATGTCGAACGCGCTACGCATTACTGCTCTGATCCTGATTGGCGTTGCGGGAGCGCCCAACGTCGCAGCGGGAGGCTTTCACTCCCAAGCGGGCTGGATTGCCTTCAATTGTGTTGCGCTGGGCTTTGCGGTCCTTACGCGCCACATGCCCTGGTTTGCATCCAGGACGGTTACGTCGAAAGGCATTTCCGCTGGAACGCTCAGCTCGATCCAGCCGGAACATGCGGTGCCAGCCGCGCACAATTCCACGGCCGCATACCTGACGCCGTTCCTGGCGATTCTGGCGGCTGCCATGATTTCGCGCGCAGCCTCGGGAGGTTTCGAGTGGCTCTACCCGCTCCGTTTCGTCGCAGCGGCAGCCGTCCTGTGGTTCTTCCGGTCAAAGTATTTGGAACTCGATTGGCGGTTCGGCGGATTTTCCGTGATTGCCGGCTGCGCCGTGTTTGGAATCTGGTTGGGATTAGATCTCATGACCGGCACTCATCCGCCGAGTTCGATCGCAGCCGGCCTAGCCTCGTTACCCTCCCCGGCGCGCATTGCGTGGCTGGTGTTCCGTACCGTTGCGGCGATTATCACGGTTCCCATTGCGGAAGAACTGGCATTCCGAGGGTTTCTCATTCGCCGGCTGAGTTCGGCCGACTTCGAAACACTCAGCCCCCGCCATTACACCTATGTCGCCGTTCTGGTCTCGTCGGTGGCGTTCGGCCTGCTGCATGGTGACCGCTGGTTGGCCGGCACGCTGGCGGGGCTCATCTATGCAGTGGCATTCCTCAGGCGCGGCAGGATTGGAGACGCAGTGGTGGCGCACGCCACTACGAACGCGTTACTGGCTGTGTGTGTGCTGCTGGGCGGCAAGTGGGATTTGTGGTAAGTCCCAGTAAATATCCTAGGTCAATGATGGCGTAGGGTATTTTTGTTGATCGGCTACGTACCGGCCTTTCTCGCCGTAGTCTACACCGGAAACGCCTATTTCAAACATATCTATTTATTAGTCAACATGATACGCGTTTAGATGCGGCATCCTATGATCTTAGTACTGTCGTACCTATTCCGGCTTGACGAAACCGATTACAAAAGTAATAGTAATACTGGTACCTGAAGGAGGTTGCCCATTAAATGAAAAAAACACTTCTCATCACCTTAATTGCCGCCTTCGGCCTGAGTTACTCCGCCTGGGCTGGACCCTGCCCAGTCGGCGATACTCTCGCTGACTACATTTCGTTGTTTCCGTCAACTGGTTGCACCGTTGGCGGCATCAACTTTAACGGCTTCTCTTATTCCAACCCGTCTTTCGGCGGCGCAACGGCGCCTCCCGCTAGCGGGGTGGATGTCACGCCAGTCCCCTCCGGCTTTGGAAACGAGGTAGGGTTGGAATTCACTGCAGCATGGCTGGTGAGTTCTGGAGGGGGGGAAGATTCAGCTATCACTTTCACAGTGTCCTGCGCGCCGGATTGTACCGACGCTGAATTGATAACGGTCGGAGGCGCCGACGGCACCGGGTCAGCAAGCGTAGCGGAGGGTTCTACTAAACCGCCCGATCTTAACCTTTTTAGTGCGAACTCGGGGAGCGACATAGCAACCTTTGCCCCAGTAGGCTCGTTCACAGTGAACAAGGACATCGGTGTCGTGGCAGGAACAGACGGGGACGCGCACATGAGCTTTGTATACAACTTGTTCTCTACGAGCAGTACGCCGCCGCCCCCGATCCCGGAGCCGTCCCTGCTTCTGCTGTGCTCGGGCTTGGTTGCCTTGGTGCCCCTGGCGCGACGGAAGTTGCGCCGCAAGGTTTCTGCTTGATTCGGTAGCCGAGCCAATTTTTTAGCTGCAAGACTCGGCGTACCTCGTTCTGGTGCAGTTACCGGTTCCGCGGCCCGTTAAGAGGCAGCGTCCCCGTCGACAGAGACCGGTAACTGTCCCATTTTTTCCATGTGGGTAAAGCTGGCTCTACGTGTGCCTGTCGAGCCTGCGTAATGCAACAACGATGATTAGAGGAATCTACATGAAACAATTCATCACCTTCGGCTTGCTGGTCGCCGGGATGATTGCGATGTCGGGATGTAGCGCGACGAAGGAGGTTTATCTCGCCAAGGGGAACCAATCCTTCACCGCGGGAAAGTATGAGGAGGCATCCCTGAATTACCGCAAAGCGATTCAGAAAGATCCGAATTTCGGCGAGGCATACTACCGGCTGGGCCTGACAGCCATCAAATTGAACCAAGGACCCCTAGCCTTGGAAGCATTATTTCAGGCGGTTCAATTGCAGCCCGGGAATGTAGACGCTAAGGAGCAGTTCGGGGATGTCTGCCTCAGCTTCTATTTGGCGGATGCAAGCCATCCGCAGGCCCTCTACACACAAATCACGAAAATCTCCGACGAACTTCTCTCGAAGAATGGCAATTCTTACGCAGGTCTCATGCTCAAGGGCTATATTGCCTCGACAGACCGGAAGCTCCCGCAGGCCATCGAATTCTTCCAAAAGGCCTTGCGGGTGAATCCGTCCAATCCAGGTGTCGTCACAGAGCTGGTGCACGTACTGATTCAGAACGGCCAGATCAAAGAAGGCCAGGAGCTGGCCATGGATCTGATCGCTCGACAAACGACTTACGGCCCGATTTACGACCTGCTGTACGGTTTTTACCAGACTGCCAATCGCGCTTCCGATGCGGAAAACATCCTCAAGATGAAAGTAAATAATAATCCGAAGGAAGCGGATTACATTTTGCAATTGGCGCGGCATTACGGCCATCTGCAGAAAAAGACGGAGGTACAGGCCGCTCTGGGCCGCCTTCTGGACGATCCCGCCAACTTTCCGCTAGCCCGGCTGCAGGTGGGTGACTTCTATCTGAAACTGCGGGATTATGCTGAGGCGATCCGCCATTACCAGGAGGGCCTGAACAGTAATCCAGCGGCCAAGATGAAGGCAGTTTACGACAAACGGACTGTCGTCGCGCTACTGGGTCAGCGGAAAATGGACGAGGCCGGCCGCCTGGCCGAACAGCTTGTTAAGGAGAACCCGAACGACAATGAGGCGCTGCATCTTCACGCGGGCATTCTGCTGGATAGCGGCAAACGCGAGAATGCGGATGTGGCAGTACGCGAACTCCGGACTCTCTCGGCCCAAAACCCCAACGACGCTTCGTTGCTGCTGCAACTCGGGCAGGCCTATCGGTTGAAGGGCGACTTAAACGCGGCGCGCGGCCAATTCGTGGAGTCGATAAAAAAGCAGAAGGACCTGATCGGGGCGCGTTATGAACTGGCGGAAGTCAGTCTCATGACCGAGCGGCCAGCCGACGCGGTCCAGCAGGCCAATAAAATCCTGGAGCTTCGGCCCAATGATCGCCGGGCCAGGCTGCTTCGAACCGGAGGTTTGATTGCAACCGGTGACGCAGCCGAGGCGCGCGGCGAACTGGCCCAGTTGATCAAGCAGTTTCCAAGCGACACGGAGCCACGGTTGCAGTTGGGACTTCTGGCAATCGCCGAGAAGAAGTATTCGGACGCTATCGAGGTGCTTAGCAAACATCGCGCTAGCGGTGACTCTCGCGTTAATACTGGACTGGCCGTCGCTTATTTGCATCAGAAGCAGTACGACAAGGCGCGTGAGGCATTAAACGAGGGGCTCAAGAATGAACCTGCCTCGCCCATGCTCCTGGAGCGGCTGGCTGACACGGAGGCCTTGACCGGACATTACGATCTGGCGATTGACCATCTTCAGAAACTACTTTCCTCGGATCCGAAGCCGGTCAATGTGCTCCGCCGCATGGGGGAAGTCTACGAACTCAACGGTGACCGAGGCAATGAAATCGCCTCCTATCGGCAGGCCTGTGAATTGGCGCCCAATGACTTGACTGCGGGCTTGAGTCTGGCCGACGCCTTAGCCCGAGCCGGGCGCACGAATGAGGCGCGGGCCGAATTCCAGCGTGTCGTGAAGGCGCATCCGGAGAACGCGCCGGCTTTGAATAACGCGGCTTTTTTCCTGGCTGATTCGGGCGGCGACTTGGATGAGGCGCTGCGGCTTGCGCAACACGCGCTGGAGAAGTCTCCAGGCCAACCAGGTTTCTCGGATACGGTCGGCTACATTTACCTGAAGAAGGGTCTCAACGATAGCGCCGTTCAAACATTCAGCAATCTGGCGCGAAAGTATCCTTATGCCATTTTTCGTTATCACCTGGGGCTGGCATTGTATGTGAAAGGTGATAAGGCCGCGGCCCGGAAGGAGCTGCAGGCTGCTCTCGCTGGCCATCCTTCCCCCGGAGATGAAGCGCGAATCCGGGAACTGCTGCAGAAAATGAGCTAGAGGCGGACGAAGAAATCCATGTTTCTCATACTCACATTGGGCGCACTTTCGGTTCTGATGGCACTGCTCGTGACGCCAATCGTTCGCGATGGTATCGGAAGATTCTTTCTAGACCTTCCGGATGGCGGCCGCAAGGCTCACACGACGCCGGTTCCGCGCGTGGGCGGAATTGCGATTGTACTGGCCTACGTGGCGACTTTCGCGATTGCATTCTCTCTGCCGTTCAGCTACACGTACGTCCTGCACAAAGCGCTTCCCAACATCCTGGCGCTCACGCTGGTAGGTTCAGTGGTTTTCCTCACCGGCGTGGTGGACGATCTGGTGGGATTAACAGCTTGGCAAAAGCTTATCGGCATCGGTGGAGCTGCGGTGCTGGCTTACTTCGCCGGCATCCATGTGGATATTCAGATGCTCCACGGCTTGCCGGCGTGGCCGGGTCTCGGATTTGCCCTGACGGTGATTTGGCTGGTCGGCTGCGCGAATGCCTTCAATCTCATTGACGGAATGGACGGGCTGGCGGCGGGCGTGGGTCTGGTAGCCACCGTCACCATTCTGATCGCGGCGCTGACGCAGGGCAATCTGCCGCTGGCGCTTGCCACCATGCCGTTGGCTGGATGCCTGCTCGGATTCCTACGCTACAATTTCAATCGCGCCTCGGTTTACCTGGGGGACAGCGGCAGCCTTCTGATCGGTTTTTTGCTCGGGTGCTATGGCGCGCTGTGGAGTGAAAAATCGGTCACTTTGGTCGCCCTTACTGCTCCATTGCTGGCGCTCTCCATCCCACTGTTGGATGTGCTGCTGTCAATCTCCCGGCGGTATTTGCGCAACCGGCCGATCTTCCAGGCCGATCGCGGTCATATTCACCACAAGCTGCTGGACCGGGGCCTGAGTCCTCGCGCCGCGGTCCTGACCATATACGGATTCTGCACTCTAGTGGCGATTCTGTCGCTGCTGGCGAGCGCGCTTCACAACCAGTTCAGCGGGCTGATTGTGGTGGTGTTTTGTGGAGCTGCGTGCATTGGCATACGGCACTTGGAATATGCCGAGTTCATAACAGCCGGCCGAATGTTCCTGCGCGGCAAGTTCCGGCTCATCATCGATTCAGAAACCCGCCTGATGGATTTCGAAAAGGCGTTGGAACGGTCGAGCGGAGTGCAGGAATGCTGGGCGAAAGTTCTGGCTGGAAGCCGCGAGTTTAAGTTTCAAGGCGTTCGGTTCAGCGTGGACGGCCAGATGTTCGAAAACTTCCGCTCCCACGATGCCGGGCGGCTCTGGGAATTGCGGATTCCTCTTCCCGATTCGCAATACGTCGGCTTCTTCCGCGATTTTGAAACCGAGACGAGCCCACTGGTTCTGAGTGCGTTCGTCAGTACCGTGGAGCGCGGAGTCACGCGTTGCTTGGCGCGTGGTATTGAAGAAGGAGCCAGCCGCGAAGCGGAGCTGGTGGTGCGAAGGCGACCGGTGGAGGTGTACCGTACCAGAGCGGCGGCCGCAGGCGCGGGCAAAGGCTGAGCCTACGCTTTACGAATCAGGCGCTGTAGCGATGCCCAAACCAGATGGAAGGGGTTAACGCTCGAAATCATACCTTCGGTGATCATGGTCATCCGTGCGATCGTTACGGGGCGTTCAGGAACCAGTTTCACTTTCATGGAATATCTCCTTGCGGCTGTCTATGTGCATGTGGGCTTCCAGGGATCTCAGGCTGGGATCTCAATAAGTTGGCGTGATTCGGCGGTTCGCGAGAGAACAAGTAGATTAATTTTGCTAACCGGGTGGTTAGAGGGCGGGTTGACAACCCGCCGCAGGATGGCATCCTGCCCCACACTGGCGTGCTAAAATCAGCATCGGCCAGGGGATTTTCTTGCGGTATCGTAGTAAACTCGCCTTTCTGCTCGTGTTCTCCGCGTGGGCACAACAGCAGCCCAATCCAGCCCACGGCGACATGCGCGTGGACAGCACCCTGGTTCTGGTTCCAGTAACGGTAACGGATGCCAGGCACCGCTACGTGCTCGGTCTCGAACAGAAGAATTTCCACGTTCTCGAAGACGGAGTGGAGCAACAGATCAAGCAGTTTTCGGGAGAAGATGCGCCGCTCTCGGTGGGGTTCGTCGTTGATACCAGCGGAAGCATCGGCAGCAAGATTGATTTGTGCCGTCAGGCGGTGGTTCAGTTTCTAAAAACAATGAACATCCAGGACGAAGCGTTCCTGGTGACATTCAGCGAACACGCCCAGGTGCTCGCTCCCATCACACGCGACACCGACAAAATGGCGAACCAGCTCATGACGGTTCAAACCGGGGGAATGACGGCCCTGTTCGATGGCGTCTTTGCGGGATTGCATGAGATGGAAAAGGCCATCAATCCCCGCAAAACGCTAGTTGTAATATCGGACGGCGGAGACAATAACAGCGCCTTCAGCGCCAAGGAAGTTTTGCAGAAAGCTCTCGAGTCCGGAGTGCAGATTTATGCCATGGGCGTCTTCGAGTCGTTGGGGCCCTTGGGTTTGAGTCTTGAAGAACAACGAGGTCCCCGCTTGCTCTCGAACATTTCAGAACAAACTGGCGGCCGTGCTTTTGCTGCATCCCGCTTGGACCAACTGCCTGAAGTGGCGGCCAGGATCGCGGTGGAATTGCGCAATCAGTATATGCTGGCGTACTCGCCGTTGAATCAGGCGAAAGACGGCACCTATCGAAAGCTGGAAGTGAAGCTATCGCAACCAGAGGGTATGACGGGTTTGGTGGCGCGCTGGCGGCTGGGTTACTACGCGCCAGCTCAGTGAGCCGCTATCTGTGGCCGATCGCGTGCACCACAGGCCGCGGCGATGTTCTTATCGGCGCCGTTCCGGTGCGCGTGGGAATATACGTTCTTACCGGCAGGCGGCCGACGATCCCGGTCCGATATTGGAATAAGCGAGCCGGAATCCGGACGTAGAGCGGTATGTATCCGAACCCGGCGCCTGGGTAAAGCCAAAGGGGAGCCATACCGGAGTTGGAGTAGTAGCCGCCGCCAATGACAGGATCTGGCGCCAAACCACCGTAATAACCTGAGCCGTAGGCGTCAGATCCGCCGCTCTGGGGATCGTTCAGAGCGCTGGAAAGATTGTCGCTGTCGGCTGCAGACTGATTGTCGGCGGATATGGACGAGCTTCTGTCACTGTCCCAGCGATCCAAACCGGTGTTGTCGCGAATAACGGCAACGCGCGCTGTCAGCGGTGCGGTAAAAGGCAGCTCTTGTCCAGCCTTCAGCAGCACCGATTTATCGCGCAACAGCACGTCGGCCTCGCCCTCATCCACCACCAGGTGCGCGGGCTCGGAATCGAACCGGTAGCGTCCCGATCGGGCGAACCGCATCTGATAGTCTTTGTACGCGATCAGAATCGGGTCACCGGGCGCGGCCTTTCGGGAATCCAATATCGCCGCTCCGCTGTTGAATTCCAGACGCGTGTCGGTGAGTTTGTTCGATACCATCCGGATCGCGGAATTCTCGTCCACGCGAAGCATCACACCAGGCGTGAGCAGAACCTCCGCCCGGCCTAGGTTCGTGCGCAGTTCGGAACCTGGTTTGATCTCGTTAAACCGTCCGAATTTCTGCTCCAGCGTCTGGCCGTCGATGGAAACTGACCCTTCGAAGAAATTAACGACACCGGAGTGCGCCGCGACAATCGTTTGGGCAGAAGCGACCGGGGAAAGACAAGCCAGGATCGACAGGAAGATTGAACAGCGGGAAGTCATAACAACCCCTTGGATCAAGGATCAACCGTTCCTGAACAATTGTCAAGCCGGGGAATTCCGAGCCGCGACCGGAAGGAAGCGATACCACGAGTGCCGCTAGTTCTGGGATCGTGGTGGCGCTCCCTGCCGGTCGCGGCTCAGCTA
>PMUN01000114.1:0-20866 GCA_003166875.1 Bryobacterales bacterium
CCAACGGTTCCGGACAACCAACCGCCAGTTTTCGCCGTCACGGCTAATAGACACGATACTCTCTGACCGCTTGATTTGTCCCCTTGCTGGCGCGCGGTGTTACCGAACCGCGACCGTAAGGGAGTCGGTGCCTGCGCCGATTCTTTCACGGCTTGTCAGCAAGAGGACGAGAGTGACTAATTCCTTCCCACGAATAGCCGTTTGCAATTCCGGCAACGATATCGCGAGAGGTTGAAGACCGGCAGCAACATCGTCAGAACTCCGCGAATGCGATGCGATAAGCGCGTGTCCACTGATCCACAGTGTGGGCAGGCCTTGCGCTCAACATATTCGAGAACTTCATCCTTCCGGCGGCTGGGGTCCAAGCCTTGTAGAGTAGCAAATCCACAAATTAGTTCGTACCGCATTGGTATAGAATCGTCACTGGCTTCCACCCCGTGACTCCATCCTCGCGCCCGCAATTGATTCGAGCAGTCGGCTTGCTGAGCCTGACGGCCATCGCCGTCAACGGTATGGTCGGTTCGGGGATCTTCGTGCTGCCCGCGCAGGTCGCGAAGCTGCTGGGTCCGGCCGGACTATCGGCATATCTGGCAGCCGGATTGGCGGCCGGGCTGATCGTCTTGTGCTTCGCCGAAGTCGGCGCGCTGTTCGACCGCTCCGGCGGCCCCTACCTCTACGCGCACGCGGCCTTCGGCGAGTTTGTGGGCTTCGAAATCGGCTGGATGATGCTGCTCGCCCGGCTCACCGCGATGGCCGCCATCAGCAACGCATTTTCGAGCTATCTCGGATTCTTCTGGCCTTGGGCCGGTCAAGGCGGGGGCCGCTATCATCGTGATTGTGGGCGCCATCGTAATCTTGACCATCATCAACTATCGCGGTGTGCAATACGGCACCTGGACCATCAACCTGCTCACCGTTTCAAAGCTCGCGCCGCTCCTCATTTTTGTTGTGGCGGGCCTGTTCTTCCTGGATCCGCACCGGCCGCCGCCCTGGTCCATCCCGCAACCGGCCGCTCTCCGTCAGGCCAGCCTGCTGCTGATTTTTGCGTACGGAGGATTCGAATTCGCAGTGGTTCCCGGCGAAGAGGTAATTCGTCCGCGGCGAAACGTTCCCATTGCGTTGCTCACTGCCATTGCCTTCGTGGCCGCTCTCTATGTGCTGATTCAATTCGTGGCGCAAGGCACGCTGCCCGATCTGGCATCGTCCGCGACTCCGCTCGCGTCGGCCAGCAGAGGTTTCCTCGGACCTCTCGGTGGTATCTTGCTGACGGCCGGCGCCGTCTTTTCCACCACCGGCACCAACAGCGCGCTCATGCTGGTGACGCCCCGCATCCTATTCGCGATGGCCGAAGCAGGTCAGCTTCCGCGTATTTTTGCACGCGTGCATTCGCGTTTCCGGACACCCTATGTGGCGATCATCGCGACGGCGCTCGTTGGTTGCGCATGCGCCATGTACAGCGGCTTCGCTTCACTCGCCGCCATCAGCGCCATCGCGCGGCTGCTGACTTACATGTCAACCAGCGCGGCATTGCCGGTACTGCGCCGCACCATGCCGGATGCCCAGCGCTGGTTCATGGTGCCCGGAGGCGCGACGATTCCCATTGCCGCATTGGCCATCTCGGTATGGTTGTTGATGGGCAGCACGCAGGCTCAAATTTTGATCAGCGCTGCGACGCTGGTGGCGGGTGCGGTGGTGTACGTTTGCCAGCGAGCGGTTAGAAACTCGCGACCAGCAGCTTCGTAATCCGCTTGGCAAGGTCGTTGGTGGCGCCCAGGTTCTCTCCGAAAATCCGCACTTTGCCGGCGACCTTCTCAGTCAGAATCGTCTTTCCAGCCTTATCAGTCACCTGAGTGGTCACGTCCACCTTGGTGCTGCCTACCACGACTGGCGCCAACTCGCGTTTCATCTGGCTGCCTTCCGTGAAGGCTTCCACTGAAGTGTGCAGCGTGACCAGATCCGGCACGCTGGCTGCAGCTTTATCGCCACTGCGGAAGACCTTGTCGAATTTACGCGAGTCACGCACTTGTTCGATGAGGCGCTCATAGATGGCGTAGCGAAACTCGGCGGGAATCGAAACGTCCCCAACTTCGACTAGCTCGATTTGGATGGCGGACGCATGCAGTTTCGGAGTAGCAGGAGTCTGACCGGGTAGGATGGCTGCCGTCGCGAGCAGTAGTAAAACCGCCAGTGAAAACTTCATGGTTTGGTCCGGTCCTTTAGTTCAGGCTGGGGAGCGCTGGTATGCGCTCCGGCCGCCACCAGTTGGGTGCGTGTAGTTTCAGCCAGTCCTTTCGGAAGCGCAAGAATTACGCCGTGAACTCCGCCGTCCGCTCCACGATAGACCACCGTGAGAATATCCACCTTGGTCCGCATCAGCAGGGTAAGGGCTTTACCGCTCCCGAATGGCGCAGCCATAGCGGCCGTCTTTACAACTCGACCGGCTGTTCCGCCACCCTGCGTTGTTTCAGTGCCGACGAAGATGTCTTCAATGGACGATGCCGGCACCCTGGCCTCGGTTTTTTTCGCAGTGAACTGCATCACGCCATTCTGGATCGTTAGATGGCCGTTCGCATTGCGCTTGATCTTGTCGAGCCCGATGACGTGGCGGACATTGGGGGGTTGATCCGGCTGCTGGGCGAGCGCGGCGCCCACGCCCATCAGAATTGCAAGGAGCACATTTGGCTTCACGAGGTACCTCGGCTTTTTACTAGCGTCATCAAGGCTACCACAATCGAACGCATTGGCACCGGACGTTCACAAGAGTGTGAACGCGGCAAGCTGAGAGCTTGCGCTACGGCTCTAGGACGATTCCCCGCTCTGCCAGCAACTCCCCTGTTCGCTGCAGCAAGTTCAGCTCGCTGCGGCGGTAGTTGATGATCTGGTTCACCAGGTTCGATTCAGCGGTGATAAAGTCGGTCTGCGACGACAGCACGAAGTAAAGCGTGGTGGCGCCCAGTTCGTAACGTTTCTGATCGGCCTCGACACGCTTGCGCGCCAAATCGCGCGCTATGGTTCCAATCCGGATTCCTTCCTTAGCGCTGTTTAGCGCTTGCACAGCCGTGAGCACCTGGAGCCGGATATTTTCTTCGGTGGATCGCTTGGTGTAAGCGTCAATTTTTTTCTGGACCAGCGCATCGGCCAGATTGGCCGCGGTTTGGCGATCCTTGATGGGGAGCTGCAAGTTCAGGCCGACGCCATAGGTGGGATTGCTGAATCCAAAAGTGCCNNGTTCTTCAGGTCCGGACGTGTTCCAAGCGCCTTGACGACGGCCTGTTCGGCGTCCACCTTCGCGGAATCAAGCGGGGGCTCGAGCGTCGCGGTGAGAACGATAGGGATCTCGTGGAACTTGGGATCAAGGTCAGCTCCGATCTGGCGGCGCAAAGCATCCTCGGTCTGAGCCAATTGATATTCGGCGAGCGAAACCTGCAATTCGGCGGCGGCGCGATTAGCCTGCGGCTGATAAATCTCGAGCGGCGACGTGGCGCCGAGTTCCAGCTCTTTTTGAGCGCGCGTGAGCGCGGCGTCGGCCAGCTTGTAGGATTCCTGCTGCACGCGCAGATTCTCACGCGCGGCCACTACATCCCAGTAGGCGCTTTCGGCCGCGGTGATCAATTGGATCAGCTGATTCTGGAAATTGTAATCGGCGGCGCGTAGCCGGCTGCGGGCGATGGTGACCGGCAGCATGTTGATGTATACCCCGCGGCCACGCAGCAGCGGCTGCGTCACGCTGAAATTAATGCTCGAATTTAATTCGGGATTGAAAGTTGAAAAAGAGCTGTTCGTAGAAGTTTTGAAATCGTTAAAAGTAATTGCTAACTGTGTGCCGGTCTCGAAAGTTTGTTGGTACCCGAGTGAGAGAGGTTGGACTAGAGTGTTTAAGGTTGTGGCGCCCTGCAGCAAGCTTCCGGTCGGGGTTATCGTTCGAGTGGCGCTGAAGCTGGCCGTGGCGAGAGGATCGAAGGGAGCAAAAGCGCGCGTGATGGCGTCGCGATTGAACTGCACCATCAGCTTTTGAACGATGACGTCGGGATTATTGGCTACCACCAACTCCAGATAATTTCGCAGCGAAAGTTCCATATTTCCGCCCACGACGAAATCGTTGAGCCGCACGGGAGGTTGTAGCTCCACGTGGGTGGGCGTGTTCGAGAAATGCTTCTTGAAATAGGAGGGTGTCGGGAAAAAGGGATCGCTTTGCGCACGGAGCGGCGCCATTACGGCAAAGAGGGCAAGAATTCCGTACAATCGCATATTTATTCGTATCGCAAGGCTTCGATTGGATCAATTCGCGAGGCTTTCATGGCGGGATAGATTCCGAACACCACTCCCACCACCACTGAGACGCCGAACGCGATCAGCACGGAGGAAGCAGAGACGATGGTCTTCCATTCCGCCAGCCGCGCGATCAGCCACGAGAGGAACAGCCCGAATCCAATTCCGAGTACTCCGCCTCCGCCCGAGATCAGCACAGCCTCAATCAGGAACTGGCGGACGATATCGCTGCGTCGAGCTCCAATCGCTCGTCGGATTCCGATCTCCCGAGTACGCTCGAGCACGGTGGAAAGAACGATGTTCATAATTCCGATGCCGCCCACCAGCAACGAGATTGCCGCGATGGCCACCATTACGTAAGTAAAAATAGTCTGCGTGCGCTTCTGCTGCGCGAGCAGGGCGGCGGGGATGGTTACCGTGAAATCCTGGATATTGTGATGCGTTGAGTTCAGAATCGCGGCCGCCACTTTGGCCACCTGCACGCTGTCCACGCCCTCTTTGAGGCGCAAATCGACACTATCCAGATCGTCTTTCATAAAGCTGGTGACGTCCCAATAGCGGTACTGAAACGTGTTCAACGGAATAAAGACGATGTTATTCAGGTCCTGCATCTGCGCCCCGATGTTTTGGCTTCCCGACGTAATCTGCTCCCCCAGCACGCCCACCACTTCGAGCCACGTGTCGTTCACCTTTACGAACTTTCCCGCCGCGGATCCATAACCGAGCAGATTGATCTTGGCGGTTTCGCCCAGCACGCAAACGGCGGCGCTGCTGGTATCTTCGCGGGCGTTGAAGAAGCGGCCTTCGGTTACGTGCAGGTTGTGGATAGCCTCATAGGAGGGCCGGACGCCATACAGTTCGGGCAGATCGCCGGAGGGTTTTGGCAGCACTTTGGCCGGATGCATGGTCTTGCGGGCCGAAAAGATCTCCAGTCCCTCGATGTTGGCTTGGAGAATGCGGACATCGCGATCAGTCAGTCCGGGCGACGCCCGCCGCCGCTGTTGCAATTCTTCCTGGCTGGTGGCCGGACGTGAATCGATCAGGACGTTTCGCACGCCCAACTGCTCGATGAAGCGCAGCGATTCTTCCCGTGCACCGGCGCCGATGGCGAGCATTCCGATCACCGAACCTACGCCGAACACAATGCCCAAGGCCGTCAGAAAAGTTCGCGTCTTCTGAGCGCGCAGATTTTCCGCTGCCAGTGCCAGATCGGCAAAATAGCGCAGGATGGTGAAACCGGGCCTTCTGGCCTGCTCTTTGGCTTCGGGCTTCATCGGGGCCGCGGTCATTTCGGAATGGCCTGTAACGCGCCGCCTGCACCGGGGCCCGTCTTTTTGCCCTGCTCGCCGGGATTCGCCATCGCGACCAGCGCACCGTCCTTCAAGCCGGTCAGAACCACCTGGCTCTCGCTGCGCCGCACCACTTTGATGTCCGCGGGAACAAAACCAGTCCCGGACTGAACATAGACAAAGGAGCGGCCATCGCTTTCAAAGACAGCTTGCGCGGGAATCCACGAAACGTTCCGCAGCGTCTCGGTGGTGATCACGATGCTGGCGCTCATGCCGGGGCGCAACTCCGGAGCTGGATTGTCGATGGTAATCTTGCAATCGAAATGGCGATCCCAGGGCGAGCCGGCGGTCCCACCGATGTTCTTGATGTGGCCGGCGAACGTTTTTTCAGGAAGGGCAATTACGGAAATGGCGGCTTTTTGCCCCTCCGCCAGATGCCCACGATCTAATTCGCCGATACGCGCGATCGCATCCCAATTGGAGAGATCAGGAATTTGAGCCACGGCCATTCCGGGCCGCACAGTATCGCCCACCTGAAAAATGGGCAGTTTCATTCCGTCCATAAAGAAGTTTCCGGCCATGTTCTGCTGGACGCTGACGTATCCGGCCATGTGCGCTTTCAGAGTCATGGATTCGATGTTGCGCCGCGCTGTTTCCGCTTGCACCTTGGCCTTGTTTCGAGCCGCTTCCTGAATCGCTATGCCGGCTGTGGAATTGGCTTGGCGATTGGGAATGTCGTGCTCCAACTGGCGCAGTTTGTCGCGCGCCGCTTCCACGGCCAGCGTGTTCTGGCGCGCTGTGATGGCCGCCAGCAGGGGGTTGCGGCGGGCCTCCAGCTCCGCTTGCCGCAAATCCGCTTTGGCCTGCAGCAGCTCGTATTGCGCTTCTTCCGCCTTCGCCTGGCTGTCCGCCTGGGCCTGGATCACCTGTTGTTCGGCCTCCGCCAGATCGGCTTCCGCCTCCTTAAGCTTGAACTCCTGTTCGGTGGTGTCGAACTGGGCCACTACGTCATCCGCTTTCACCAGGTCGCCCGAATGGTGCAAGGCCGTCAGGATCAACTGGGCGCCACCCATCATGGGCGCCGTCAACATCTCGGACTTTCCGCCCTCCAATTCCGCTTTGGCCGTGACGGTGAAGGTAACGTCGCTGCGCTTCACACGGGTGGACGGGATGTCCGGGCCAGTGCTCACCACCGAACCCGTCTTGTAAAGCCTCAAGCCACCCCAGGCGATCAAGGCGAGGGGGGCCAACAAACTCACGGGAATGACTACGGACTTCCACTTCATGGTTTGCGATCGTTCTTTTCCGGATCCACCAGCGCCACCATCGCACCGGCGTCGAGTCCTTTGATCGCGATTTCGTCCGGATTGCGCGCCAGTATTTGGACCTCTACCGCACGGTATCCGGTTTTCCCGTTCACAAACACCACCGGCTTGCCGTTGCGAGTGAAAAGCGCCTTGGCGGGAACGCTGATAGCCGACGGGATTTTCTTGATCTCGATGTCCATGCTGCCGTTCATGCCGGGACGCAATCTGGGATCCGGCTTTTGAATCGCCGAGAAGCCGCGGAAGCTGCTGGTGGGTGGCCACTCAAACGTCTGTTCGGTCAAGGGCGAGAGCGAGGTAAGGTTTGCCGTAAGCGTCAACTCCGGCAGGGCGTCAATCTTGACACGAGAAGCATCGCCGATGGTAATTCGACCGCGATCGATCTCCTCGATTTTGCCTTCCATCTCGAGCGTATTCAGATCGGGGATCTCCGCCACCGACGCGCCTGACCATACTTGGTCGCCCACCTGGAACGGCTTAGCGTTCATCCAACCTTGCGAGAAGTTTTGCATGTAAACAATCAGCCCGCTTAAAGGCGCCTTGAGCTCCATTTGACCCAGACGCTTGTTGGTGAGATCCACGTCGGCCTGCGCATGATCGCGCAGCCGGGTGAGCGATGCGATCTTGGCTGCGTCGGAAGCCGAGTGCAGATGCGAGGCCGCGCCCTTCACCTTCAGATCCTCTTCGGCGAGCGAAAGGTCGATTTTGTTCTCCTCGCCCTGCAACGCGCTCACGATCTCTTGTTTCGAAGCCTCCAGCCGCGCCTTTTCCACCTGGTAGCTGGAAGTTGAGAGATCGAGCTTGTCCTGCTCGGTGGTGATGCGCGCTTGCGCGAGCTCCTGATCGAGGGTGGCCTGCGCCTGTCGAAGAGCCGCTTCTTTTTCCTGAAGCTGTTGCTTGGCACTGCTGGGATCGAAGCGAATCACTACGTCGCCGGCCTTCACGGGACTCGCGGGCGGCGCGGCCCACACGATTCGCAAATCCGGCACATTGACCGGAGCGGTAAGCTGAAGCGACCGGCGGGCCTTCAGTTCCCCGCGGCATCTCACAATCACCGAGAAATCGCCTTTGCGCGCCGGCGCCATGGGCAGGCTGGTGGAAGCGTTCACCTGCCTCAGCCGGTATGTTTCGACACCCGCCAGTCCAGCCACCGCAAAAACCACGGCCAGGCTGATCCACCCTCTGGCCCGGTGCTTTCGTGAACCCGGAACTGGCTTTGTCTCGCTCATGGCTTTCCATCTCCCGGCGGCAGGATGATTACCGCGACCGAAAGGTCTGGAAGAAAATGAGGGTCCGGCTTTTCCAAGCGGAACGTAGCTGTGAAGTTTTTGATGGGACTGCCCAGGTTAGCGGCAGCCACCGGACTGGCGGATTCGAAGCGCGCGGGAAAAACCAGTTCAGGATACGCATCCAGGCTGACCATGGCGCGCGCTCCCGGAACCAGCGCGGCGCCATCCGGTTCGCCCACCTGGGTACGCACCTCCATCTCGTTGGGATCGAAGATCTTAAGCAACGGCTGGCCACCCCAGAGTTGATCGCCCTCCTGCGCATGTCCCATGGAACCACTACGCCACACGTTTTCAAGCGCTACCATGCCGGCAATCGTCGCCCGTACGGACAATCGATCGGAATTATGCTCGGCCCGCTCTAGCGCCACCTTTTGCCGGTCGCGCTGCAGCTCCAGAATGCGGAGCGCGGCGGCATCGGAAACATCGTGAAACTTACTCGATTTTCGAAGACTGGCCACGTGCGCGCGGGCGTCCTCCGCCTTGGCTTCGTTTTTCAATCGATCGATCTCGCTCAGCAGCGGCCCTTTGCGGAGCTCCAGTTCAGCCTTGGCCAGGTCCCCCTCGGCTTTCTGCAGATCGGCCGAGCGCTTTTCGGCGTCGCTCTGATTTTGGGCCAGCCGCTGATCCACCTGGTGGGACAAATCCTCAAATTTCGTTTTGGCTTGGATGGCGGCATCCACTTGCGCAGTGCGATCGAACTCGGCCAGGATATCCCCAACTTTCACATTGGCCCCGTTCGGCGCCAGAGCAGTCAAGGTCAAGTTTCCGCCTTGTCCAGCGATTTGCGGGGTTTGCACCGTGTAGGAACGAATAGCCTCTACGGTGCCAGTGGCGCGGACTTGCCTATGGGAGGCCGACTGCGAGGCTTCGCTGACGGCGGGACTGACGGTGGCTGCGTGCGTTTGCGGTACAACGGCGTGGCCGCATCCAATAGAGAAGATCAAGCCGGCAAGCGCCAGAGCAGCGGCAGCTGGCCCGGCCGCGAACCTGAGAAACCCGAAAAAGGGCATAGTCTTACGGACGGATGTTTCTTTAGACGTATGAAAGGGCAGTTATGTTTATAATACCGCGCTACTTTTCTTCAAGCGTAAGAAATCTTACTGTAAGACGGACCTGATCTCACTCCCACCGGAGGGCGAGCATGGGTTCAACGCGTGTCGCTTTGCGCGCCGGGACGTATCCGGCGAGAAGAGCAACGCATGCAATGCCGAGGGTGGCCGCGACCATAGTCAGCGTATCGTTAGGCTGGATTCCGTAAAGTTGCGACTTCACCAGTCGCGTCAAAGCCCAAGCTGCGGGCAGACCGACGGCGATTCCGATTCCAGCCAGAACAACGACGTCCTTCATCACCAGCCACAATACATCGCCGCTGGAGGCTCCGAGAGCCATTCTGACTCCGATTTCGCGAGTCCGCTGCGCCACCATGTAAGCCATCACTCCGTAGAGGCCGATGGCTGCCAACAATGTGGCCAATATGCCGAAACCGGTGGAGAGTGAGGCCACCAGGCGCTCGGTGATCAACGATTCTTCCATCTGGGACTGGATGGTTTTCATCAGAAACACCGGCATATTGGGATCCAAGTTGTTCACCACGTGGCGGATGCTCGAAAAGGCCTGTTCGGGCTGGCGCGCAGTCCGGACGTAGGCATACATGCCAATGACAAAGTTCACTTGATGATAGGGTTGATAGACTTCGAGCGGGACCTCGTCGCGCATGCTTTCATACTTCGTGTCCCGCACGACACCAACTATCTCGATGTCGAGCTTGGTGCCCGGATCGCCGCCCATTCCGATGTGTCTTCCAAGCGCGAGACCATCCTTGAAGAATTGCCGTGCAAACCTCTCGTTGACGATGCAGACCTTGGGAGCGCCGCGCCCGTCCGTCATCCGGAAATCTCGGCCGAGCAGGATTGGGACATTCATGGTCTTGAAATAATCGGGCGAAATGAACTGCATGTGCGGGTCGGGTGCCTCAGAAGGTTTGTGCTGAAATCCTTCCACCGCCATGCTGTTGTCCCATTCATCGCCAGTGAGGACCGGGATTACGGCCAAAGCGGAGGACTCGACGCCGGGCAGTGCGTTCAGGTTGTCCCGTAACTGGCGATAAAAATCCAGGCTGCGTTCTGGCTTGTAACCGTTCATCGGAGGGTCCACTGCAAATCCCACGAGATTGGCGGTGTGGAAGCCGGGATCCAGGCCCTTCAGATTCTTCAAGCTACGGATGAACAAACCAGCGCCAATTAATAGCAAAAGCGATAGCGTAACCTGCGCACTCACCAGCACCTTGCGCAGTCCCACGGAGGTTCCGCCGACAATTGAGCCCACTTGATCCTTCAATGTCCCTGCTAACTGCGGGCGGGTGGATTGCAGCGCCGGCACCATGCCGAAGATGATTCCAGTGGCCACTGACACTCCCAGATTGAAAAGCAAAATCCGCCAATCCGGTGTCGCGGAGATGATGAGCGGCGCGTCTCCGGTGGGTAGGAAGTTGAGTAGGGCACGATCCATCCAGACGGCAAGCCCGAGCCCGGTTGCGCCTCCCGCAAGCGACAGCGTGAGGCTTTCCACAAGGAGCTGCGAGATAATCCGGGATCGGCTGGCGCCCAGGGCGAGGCGAACGGCGATCTCCTTTTGCCGCGCGGTGGCACGTGCAATTAGGAGATTCGCGACATTGGCGCAGGCAATCAGCAAGACCAGTCCCACCACGGCGGTAAGCACCAGCAGTGGGCTTTCGAAATCGCGGCGCAGGTTGGAATCGCCCGTGGCCGCAGGCAGCAATTCCATCCACATGGTCAGGAAGCGCCGCCTGGTTTCCTGATCGGCGCGGGCGAAATCCTTCTCGCGCACTTCCATATCGAGCATCTGGTGGAAAAAGGGCTGCAAGCCGGCCTTGGCCTGCGTCATGGATACGCCTGGTTTAAGGCGCCCAAATGCATTCACCCACCGGCCACGACGGTTTTTCAGACTATAGAATTCGGCGAACTGCGGGCTCACCTGGGCTTCCATCATGATCGGGATGCGAATCTGCGGGGACGACCCAGGATCAGTACCGTCAAATCCGGCTTGGCTGACGCCCACGATGGTGAGCGGATATCCGTCCACCAGCAACTTCTTGCCGATGACATCCGGCCTTCCGCCGAATCGGCTCATCCAATAGCGGTAGCTGATCACGGCGAACGGATGGCCACCGGGCGTCTTGTCGTCGTCGGGCGTAAAGACGCGACCGAGGGCCGCGCCAACTCCCAGCACGGGAAAGTAAGTTCCAGAGACCAGTTCGCCGTCCACGCGCTCAGTTTTCCCGTCGGAACTTACGCTGAGCGAGCTTTCCCAGCGGCAGAACATTCCACTAAAGACCTGATTGTGATCGCGGAAATCCTCATACATGGGATAGGAGATCTTGTGGCCGCCGTTGTTGCTGCCATAGTGCTGCCCGCGTCCCCACAGCAACACAAGCTGTTGCGGATTCTTAACCGGGAGCAAACGCAGGAGTAGCTGATCGACCAAAGTGAAAATCGCGGTGTTGGCGCCGATGCCCAGAGCGAGCGAGAGCACCGCTACGGCAACGAAGAAGGGTGACTTTTTGAACGTGCGAATTGCGTAGCGGAGGTCCTGCCCGAGATTACCCATGCTGTTCAATACTCCTCGACTCTGAGAACGTTACACGAACGCAAAGTGGGGCGGACCCCCTGGTCCGCGGCCGAAGCCCACGTCGGCCTGCCACTGGTATTCGTCAGTGCTTGAGGTAGCGGGTCCTGGNNACACGGACAGGCCAGGAGGCCTGTCCTACCCAAACCCTTTTGCTGGCGTCTTAACATTATGCGCTTCGCGTTGCGGCAGTTACGGAAAAGTCCCGGCTTCGCTATTACCGCCATTCTTTCGCTGGCACTGGGCATCGGCGCAAATACTAGTTCCATGCTGGTGGGAGTCAAAGCAACCGATCCATCCACCTTTGCTGCCATGACGTTGCTCTTCTTGCTGGTTGCCGCGATTGCATCGTGGGTACCGGCGGCTCGTGCGGCTTCACTCGACGCGAATACGGCCCTGCGCGAGGAGTGACCCTAATCGAGTAGGATACGCATCTCGTTGGTGGAACGGAAACCGAGTTGCTCGTACAGCTTCTGTCCATCCTCGCTGGCATGCAGGATGACGGCTTGAATACCATTTGCACGGCACCAATCGAGTGCGATATCCATCAAACGCCGCGCGATGCCCTGGCGCCGAAATGGGCGTTCGGTGTACACGTTGAGAATATTTCCCCGCCGCGCGCCGGGACTGATCATGTGCGGAGGCCAATCCATCAGCCAGAGTCCCAGGCCCGCGACGATGGAACCATCCGGGCCGACTGCGAGCCAGGCCAGATACTCCTTGTCATTCATTCTCTGGCGCAGCCAGGGTAGAAAAGCCGTGGTCATGGCATCGAGAGCGGCCTCGTCGCGATATCCCATTTCGGAGAACATTGAGCGACGATGTGCCGCGATGGTTTCGGCGTCGTCTGCGGTGCCAGGGCGGATGGTAAGCATCGTGGGCTAGTGCGTCATCGCATACACGATGTAATTCACGCCCACCCGAATCGCCAGACCTGAAAACTTCTCCGGGTAATACGGATCATCGGCCCACTCCCAGGCGTCACCCAAATCGGAATTGTAGGAGACGGCCACCATGATGCGGCCCTTGTCGTCGTAGATGCCGCGCCAGTGAGCACCCGTTCCGCCGCTGTTGCAATTCTTGCATCCTTGCCGCAAATGCGCCTCGCCGGGAACCTGGAAGCGATCATCCAAATCGAAAACGGTGTGGAAGATCGGGTCTTTGTCGTCGATATCCACGATGGGGCGATCCGGAAAAACGAACCGGATCCGTCTTTCGAACATTTCCCACTCGTAGGTTCCGTGAAAATCGTCGGCCATGAAGAAGCCGCCGCGCAGCAGATATTCGCNNATGAAGAAGCCGCCGCGCAGCAAGTAGTCGCGCATCACCTTTGCCTGCGCTTCTGTCAGGCCCCATTCGCCCACCTGGACTGCGTAAAGCCAGGGCCAGTTGTAAACATCGTCGCCATCGTCCAGGTTCACGGATTGCTCGACGGAGCGAACGTCCAGCCGCGTCAAACGCCGGACTGCTTCCGAGAAGTGGCGATCCGCCCGCGGATAGTCCTGCGTCCAAAGCGACATTCCAAAGTGCCAATCACCACCGCGGCCGCGATAGCCGTCATTTGGGCCGGGCGGATACATCAGCCGGGCGAAGGCCCATTCAGCGGGACGCTGCCAGTCCTGCGGCAGATTGAATTCCTCGTATTCGATACCGGGATATTGTTTGAACGGCCGCTGGACGGCATACAGCATCCCGAGAAACAGGAGGCCACAACTAAACCGCATCACCAAATTCCGGCAACTCATCAGACAGCGCCTTCTTCCCGAAGGATAACACCAGCGCCGAAGTCCCCAGTCCCTAGCCCCCAGTCCCCAACTGCTACCCTGAAAGATTCAATGTCTGACCAAAAGCTGCAACTGATCCCGCTCGGCGGCCTGGGCGAGTTCGGCATGAACTCCATGGCCATCCGCTACGGCGACGACATCATCGTAGTGGACGCGGGAATGATGTTTCCGGATGCCGAACTGCTGGGCGTGGATATCGTCACACCCGACTTCAGTTATCTCGAGCAACATCGCGCCAAGGTTCGTGCGCTGATCCTGACGCACGGTCACGAAGACCACATCGGCGCGGTGCCATTCCTGTTGAGCGAACTCAACATACCGGTTTACAGCACGGCTTTTACGCTGGCGCTGGTGGAAAGGCGTCTGGAGGAACACGGACTGCTGGACCAGGCGAAACTCCACAAAGTGAAGCCTGGGACGAAAATCGAAATCGGCCCGTTCAGCATCGACTTTATCCACGTCACGCATTCCATCGTCAGCTCCATGGCGCTGGCTATCACGACGCCGCTGGGCGTCATCATTCACACCGGCGATTTCAAAGTGGATCCGACGCCCACCGACAACGAACTCTTCGATCTCCACACGCTGGCCGAATACGGCAAGCGCGGCGTACTGCTGCTGATGTCGGATTCGACTAACGTCGATCGCCCCGGCTATACGGAAAGCGAACGCGCCGTGCGGCCGCGTCTGGAAGACATCTTCTACCGCGCCGAGCAGCGGCTGGTGATTTCGTGCTTCAGCTCGTCCATCCACCGTTTGCAGCAGATCCTGGACGTCTCGTCGGAATACGGCCGTAAGGTCGCGTTTCTGGGCCGCAGCATGCTGAACGTCACTGAGATCGCGCACACTTTGGGGCTGCTTCAGGTACCGGATGGAATTTTGCTGCGGCCGCAGGACATCATGCAGACCGAACCGAGCAAGGTCTGCGTGGTTGCTTCCGGAACGCAAGGTGAGCCGATGTCCGCGCTCTCGCGCATCGCAGTGGACAATCACAAGAACCTCTCTCTGCAGCCTGGAGATACAGTGGCGCTAAGCGCTCGCATTATTCCCGGCAACGAGAAGGGCATTTACCGGATGATCAACCATTTCGCCAAGCGCGGCGCGGATGTGATTTACGGTTCCATGAATCCGCCCGTGCATGTGTCCGGGCATGGCAGCGTGGAGGAACTGAAGCTGGTGTTGAACCTGGTTCGGCCGCGCTATTTCCTGCCGATCCACGGCGAGTACCGGCAGCTTGCGCGCCACGCGTCGCTCGCGCAGCATCTGCGGAGCGCTGGTCTCGAGGATTCGTTTGTGCTGGAAACTGGCGAGACGCTGGAAATCGATAAACTAGGCGCGCGCCGGGGCGAGAAGGTCCAAGTGGGCCGCGTGTGCATCGATTCGGGGACCATCGACGAAGTAGTGGAGGATATCGTAATTCGCGACCGCCGGCATCTTTCCGAGGATGGCTTCGTTTTGCCGATCATTGCGATCAACAAACACTCAGGCAAGAGCGAAACGCTGCCTGAGATCGTGAGCCGTGGGTTCATGTCGCTCGAAGACGGCTCGGACCTATTGCAACAAGCGCGCCAGGTGGTGGCGCGGACGCTGGAATCGTCAAGCGAGGAGGAGCGCACCGACTGGGGCGTGATGCAAGAAAAGATCCGCGCCGACCTGAAGCGCTTTCTGAACAAGCAAACCCAGCGCCGTCCTCTGATCATGCCCGTAATTCTGGAGGTCTGAGCCGCGACCGGAAGGGAGCGTTGCACCGATCGTGGTAGCGCTCCCTCCCGGTCGCGGCTCGGAATGGACTGCCGGAAATACCCCACCATGGACTCTTATCTGATCGACGCCTCCGGATTCCAAGGCCAAGCAGAAACAGTTTGTGTTCCTTCAAGCGAAGCGGAGCTGCTCGAGATTCTTGGCGAAGCATCGCGCAACAAGATCCCCGTAACCATCTCCGGCGCAGGCACGGGTGTCACCGGCGGACGCGTAGCGCAAAGCGGCTGGGTAATCTCGATGGAAAGATTCCAGCGCGTGGAAATTTACAAGGGCCACGCGATCGCCGGGGCAGGAGTTTCGCTCGAAAACCTACAGGCCGCCGCCGCGAGAACGAATCAGTTTTACGCTCCCGATCCGACCGAAAACACCGCCAGCATTGGCGGAAACATCGCGACCGATGCCAGCGGCTCCCGCAGTTTCCGCTACGGCAGCACGCGAAAACATGTTCTTGGATTGCGCGTAGCTTTGATGGACGGTCGCGTTTGGGATGTCAAACGCGGCGACAAAGTGGATTTCGATGTTCCAGAAATCCCGCTTCCCAACACAACTAAGAACACCGCCGGCTATCTCCTGACACCGGGCATGGATTGGATCGATCTGTTTGCCGGTAGCGAAGGGACGCTCGGCATTGTCATCGAAGCTGAGCTCCGGCTGCTGCCGAAACCTACGGACGTTTTGGCGGGCGTGGTGTTTTTGCCGAATGATGAAGCCGTGCTGGATGCCGTGGAATCCTGGCGCGAGCTCGACGGCCTGCGGATGATGGAATATTTCGATCGCAATTCGCTCGCGTTCCTCCGCCAACGATTCTCCGAAACACCGGAACACGCCGGAGCAGCGCTGCTGATCGAGCAGGAAAACGGCGATATCGATTTCTGGGCCGATCACGCGCCGGAAGATAGTTGGTTCGCCGCCAGTGATCAGGATCGCGAACGCTTTCGCCGCTTTCGACACGCGCTGCCGGAGCTGGTGAACGACACCATGCGCCGCCGCGGTTTTTTGAAGTTGAACACAGATTTCGCTGTCCCGCTCTCTCGAAACCGGGCAATGCTGAACTACTACCACGCCCGTCTCCACGAGTCGGGCGTAGATTACGTGCTCTTCGGCCACATCGGCGATGCACATCTCCACGTGAACGTCCTTCCGAACTCGGAAGTGGAATTTCAGTCCGCCCAAAAGTTGCTGCTGGATTTCGCCCGCCACGCAGTGGACCTGGGCGGCACAGTCTCTGCGGAACATGGATTAGGCAAGCGTAAGGCGCATCTGCTGGAGTTGCAGTACACGCCGTCGCAGATCGAATCCATGAAAGCAGTGAAGCGCCGGTTGGATCCCGCATGGCTACTCAACCAGGGCAACCTCTTCAAGAACCAGTGAATGTGGCGCAGACACTCGTGTCTGCAGCGCCGAGACTCGTCTCGGCGCTCTTTCCGGCGCTCGACCAACGGTAATCCTCGGCCCGGCTGACCAGTCCCGCTTTGACAGGATTGTTTTCGATGTAAGCCTCAATTCGCTGCCATTCTTTCTCGTCTCGAACCCAATGGTCGTAAGACTCCGCCTGCCAGAACGTTTCGCCAGTGCGTCCCAAAACACGATTCGCCTCTCGCGCCGTCGCTCCCTTAAGCGACTGCAGTAGCCTGGATGGTGGGATTTTCGGCAACAGCAGCACATGGACATGATTGGACATGACGACATAGGCTCCCAGATCGTAATGATTCATTTCGGCGCCACGTCGGAGGGAGGCTACCACTATGGCGGCGATGAATTCCTGCGCCAAATACATGGGTCCCTGCCGCGTAGTGTCCAGATAACGATCCATCCATACGAAGGCAGCACCCGAGGCGAGTTTATCGGGAGGTGGGTATCGGGCGTGAGGAAGGCTGCCGTGAAGATGCCACGTTGCGAAAAGCCATTTGCCCTCTGGATGCTGGTGCGGAAGCCGCCGGTGAAAGTCTGGCACATCCGATAGTGCGTCGCGTCCGGTTAGATTCTCAGAGGAAGAAAAAGCGCCGAGATGAGTCTCGGCGCTGCAGACACGAGTGTCTGCGCCACATTGTGCTAAAGTAAGGTTTCATGTCCGCGCATCACCACCATCATCGGATCACGGGGCGATCGGCGGCAATCTGATCAATTTTTGAAAACGAATGACTCACCCGCCGACGTCCTGGCGGGCTTTTTTGTTGGTATCGACGAATGGAACTAAATTTCAGCAAGCAAAACGGCCTGGTGACCGCCGTCATTCAAGACCACCAGACCAATCGTGTCCTCATGGTCGGCTTCATGAATGAAGAAGCGTTTCGCAAGACAGTTACTACGGGATTTGTCACGTTCTTCAGCCGATCCCGCAACAAGCTTTGGGTGAAGGGCGAAACCTCCGGCCATCACCTGGTGGTGAAGGAAATCGCAACCGATTGTGATCAAGACACACTGCTCATCAAAGCCGAAGCGCTCGGTCCCGGCGTCTGCCACGAAGGCTACCAGAGCTGCTTCTACCGCCGTCTGGACAACGGTACTTGGATGGAATCGGAAGCACGCGCCTACGATCCGGCAGCAGTCTACGGGAGCAACTCGTGAAACTCAAGCTCGGCATCCCCAAGGGCAGCCTTGAAAACGCGACCATCGATCTGTTCCGGCGCGCCGGTTTCACCATCACCACCAGCTCGCGATCGTATTTTCCCGCCATCGACGATCCCGAGATCGAATGCATGATGATCCGGGCGCAGGAAATGGCCCGCTACATCGAGGATGGTGTTCTCGACGCCGGACTCACCGGCCGCGATTGGGTGGAAGAAAGCGAAGCCAAGGTTGAAGCGGTCGCCGACTTGATCTACGCCAAGCAAAGCTTCGGCAAAGTGCGTTGGGTGCTGGCCGTTCCCGAAACATCGCCATTTCAAAGCGTGAAAGATCTGGAAGGCAAAATCATCGCCACTGAGTTAGTCGCCACCACCAAGCGCTATCTCGCCAAGAACGGCGTAACGGCGAAAGTCGAGTTCAGTTGGGGCGCTACGGAAGTGAAGCCGCCTGTACTGGCCGACGCCATCGTGGAAGTTACCGAAACCGGATCGTCGCTGCGCGCCAACAAACTGCGAATCATTGAAACCGTGCTGGAGTCGAATACACAGTTGATCGCCAATGTGGATTCCTGGCGGGATGCTTCTAAGCGGCGCAAGATTGAAGATATCCGTTTGCTGCTGGAAGGCGCCATAAACGCCTTGGGACGCGTGGGGCTGATTCTAAACGTGCGGAAGGAGTGTCTTCCGGCTGTTCTCAATATTCTTCCGGCGCTGAAAAATCCCACCATCTCCAATCTCAGCGATCCTGACTGGGTTGCGGTGCACACCATCCTGGATGAGATCACGGTGCGCAACATCATCCCGCGCCTCAAGGAAGCGGGTGGACAGGGAATCGTCGAGTATCCGTTAAACAAGATCGTGATGTGACCCATGCTGCGAATCGTCAATCTCGATCAAGCTCAGAGTTTCGTCAAGCGCAAAGCTGTGCGGTTGGCGGAAGCGGAACAAACGGTCCAGCCTATCCTCGATGCCGTCGAGGAACGGGGCGACGAAGCCGTCCTTGAATTTGCGCGCAAGTTCGATGGCTTTACCGGCCACGAGTTGAAGCTTCCAACAGCGAGTGCACGCGTTTCCGATGAATTCGCCGCTGCGCTCGAAACAGCCGCGAAGAATATTCGGGAATACGCGGAGTTACAGCTTCCGAAGGAAAACTGGGTTACGTTTCCGGACGGCCGCCGGCTGGGCCACATCGTCCGGCCGCTGGAGTCGATGGGCGCTTACATCCCAGCCGGCCGCTATCCGCTGCCATCCACATTGTTGATGACCGTGATCCCCGCGCAAGTTGCGGGGGTCAAGACCATCTGCGTGACTTCGCCGCACCCGAGTGCTGAGATTCTCGCGGCCGCTAGATTTCTTGGCATCTCCACTGTTTTTCGTATCGGAGGCGCGCACGGAGTGGCGGCGCTGGCATTCGGCACAGCCACGGTTCCGAAAGTTGACCGCATTGTAGGTCCCGGAAACATTTATGTTGCCGCGGCCAAGAAGTTGCTGGCGGGCGAGGTTGGCATCGATTTTATAGCCGGACCAACCGAGATCGTCATTATCGCCGACGATGCCGATCCGCGCTATCTCGCCGCGGACATGCTGGCGCAAGCGGAGCACGATGTGGAAGCGTCCTCCATTTTGCTGACTACGTCGAAAACGCTCGCCGAGCAAGTGGTGCTTGAAGTCGAACGTCAGCTTAAGACGCTAGTCACGGCTCCCGTTGCGTGCGAGGCCATTCGAAATAACAGCGCCGTTATTCTTTGCCCGTCGATTGACGCGGCCGTCGAAGCATCCAATCGACTCGCGCCCGAGCATCTGGTGATCTATGACGAAAGCCTGTTGCCGAAGATCCAACACGCGGGTAGCATCTTCGTGGGCCCCAGCAGCCCGGAGGCCGCGGGCGACTACGCTTCCGGCCCGAATCATGTCTTGCCCACTTCGGGAGCGGCCCGCATTCGCGGCGGCCTATCTTCCGCCGATTTCGTCAAGATCATCTCGGTGCAGCAACTGACGCCGGAAGCATTGCGGAAGCTGGCGCCAGCCATCACCACGCTCGCTCGCGCCGAGGGTCTGGAAGCGCATGCCCGCTCCGTGGAGGTGCGCCTTGCCGAGTAAGAAACTCGACTTGCCGCCGGGCGTGTTGCAGCCTCGCGAAGCGGTGCTGAGGATGGCGCCGTACAATCCGCCGACGGGCGGACGTGCCGACAAACTGCGGCTCGATTTCAACGAGAACACAGTCGGCGCTTCGCCCAAAGTAATCGAGTATCTTCGTGAACACCTCAGTGAAGCCAGCCTAGCCGTTTATCCGGAATATGACGTGGTGAAACAGGAACTGGCGTCGTTCTTCGATGTCGAGACGGACGACTTCACGCTTACCAACGGTACCGACGAAGCTATTCAAGTCTTGATCAACACCTACATCGACGATGGCGACGAAGTTCTGCTGCTGCGCCCGTCGTATGCCATGTACCGTTTCTACGCGGAAGTGGCCGGAGCTGTGATCCGCGAGATTCCGTATCGCGCGGAGAAACTCGCGTTTCCGTTGGAAGAGCTTTTGGATGCCATTCGCCCCTCCACACGCGCTGTTCTGATCGCCAACCCTAATAACCCGACCGGCACGGGAACGTCGCGCGCTGGAATCGAAAGGATCCTCGAAAAAGCTAGTGGTGCGGCGGTTCTGATCGATGAGGCTTACTATGAGTTCTGCGGAGTTACTGCATTGCCGCTGGTGAACGACTATCCGAATCTGTTTGTGAGCCGAACGTTTTCGAAAGTGTATGGCATGGCCGCGATGCGGCTGGGCTGCCTCGTTTCGCAATCCGGTAACGTGGAGTTTTTGCGCAAGGCACAGTCGCCTTACAGCGTGAATACCGTGGCCACGCTGGCCGCGCGCGCAGCGATCGCCGATCAAACCTACATCCAGAAATACGTAATGGAAGTGCTGGCCGCGCG
>PMUN01000114.1:20897-30953 GCA_003166875.1 Bryobacterales bacterium
TCGCAGGTGCTGGTGTTCGACATGGATGGCGTGCTGGTGGACGTCACCGATTCTTATCGCGAAACTGTGGTTCTGACGGTGGCGCATTTCACCGGGCAAACTATTTCGCGCGATTCGATTCAAGATTACAAGAATCAGGGCGGCTGGAATAACGACTGGGCGCTGTCGCAGAAGATTTGTGCGGACCTGGGTGTCACCGTTTCGTACGGCGCTGTCGTGAAGTATTTCAACCATTTGTTCTTGGATCAAGGACTGATTCATCGCGAGCGATGGCTGCCTCGCAATGGGCTGCTGGATCGATTGGCTGGGAAATTCGAGCTCGCGATCTTCACGGGACGAACGCGGCAGGAAGTGGACATCACTCTCGCTCGTGAAGGGCTGCTGGAGCGGTTCCTGATCGTGACGGCCGACGACGTGGAGCACGAGAAGCCCGCTCCCGATGGACTGCGGAAGATTGCCGGCCTTCGTCCCACGCAGAAGTTGTTATACGTCGGCGACACGGTGGACGACGCCCGCTGCGCCCGCGCAGCGAATGTGCCTTTCATCGGAATTGCCCCGCCGGCCAGTCCGCGCAGAGACCAGCTTTTGGATTTGTTTCAACGCGAGGGCGCCATCCAAGTGCTCGGAGACATCAATGAGATCGGCTAAGCTGGCGCGCGACACCAAGGAGACGCAGATTCGCGGGTCCTTGAAACTGGACGGCCTCGGAAAATACGAAATCTCAACCGGCATTCGCTTTTTTGACCACATGCTGGAGCTGTTTGCAAAACACGGTGGCTTCGACTTGAAGTTAAAGGCTGCGGGCGATCTTGACGTGGATCAGCATCACACGGTGGAGGATGTCGGGATCGTGCTTGGGCAGCTTTTCGCGAAGGCGCTAGGAGACCGCAAAGGCATCAACCGTGCCGGCTACTTCGTGATGACAATGGACGAGACACTCGCGGTGGTTGCGCTCGATCTGGGCGGCCGGCCAGCGCTGGTCTATGACGACAAGGTGAAGGTCCGTCTGGTGGGCGATCTTCAAACTGAGCTGGTGGAGGATTTCTTCGGCGGCTTTGTCAACCACGCCGGCGCGAACCTGCACGCGAAAGTGCTGTACGGGCGTTCCAGCCATCACAAGATCGAAGCGATTTTCAAATGTTTCGCGCGCGCCTTGCGCTACGCCTGCTCGCGGGACCAGCGGCTGAAGGATCAGCTTCCGTCCACCAAAGGGTTACTGTGATCACGATTCTCGATTACGGCGCGGGCAATCTACGATCGGTCCAGAACACGCTGGCCGAAATCGGCGCTGAATATGAGTTAGTTCGCGATGCGGCCGGGCTTGAGCGCGCCACTAAGATCATTCTTCCGGGTGTGGGTCACTTCGGCCAGATGATGCGCGCGTTTGACGCCATGCATGTTCGCGAGGCTTTGCTCGATCGCATCCGGGCCGGCGTGCCGTTTCTCGGCATCTGCCTTGGCCTGCAAGCGCTGTTTCAATCGAGCGAAGAAGCGCCCGATGAACGCGGCCTCGGATTGTTCGAAGGCACTATTCGCCGCTTCCCGGCCACCGCGCGCGTTCCTCACATGGGCTGGAATCAGATTGCTCCGCTGCCTGGCTCGAAACTGGTACGCGACATAAAGCCGTACCTTTATTTTGCGCACAGCTATTATGCGCCGCTGAATGCCGCGACGGCTGCGACGTGCAACTACGGCCTGGACTACACGGCCGTGCTTGAATCGGGCAACATATACGGTGTCCAGTTTCATCCCGAGAAATCGGGTGCTCTGGGACTCCGGATCGTGCGCAACTTCCTTGAACTCTAACGATGCTGGCCAAGCGCATTATTCCATGCTTGGATGTCACGGGCGGCCGCGTGGTGAAGGGCGTAAACTTTGTGGGTCTGCGTGATGCCGGCGATCCGGTTGAGCTGGCCGAGCGCTATAACGCGCAAGGCGCCGACGAGTTAGTGTTCCTGGATATCACGGCTTCAAGCGATGCACGCGACATTATGGCCGATCTCGTGGCGCGAACCGCTCGAAAGGTCTTCATTCCCTTGACGGTGGGAGGCGGGATCCGTTCTGTGGCGGACGCGCGCAGCATCCTGATGTCCGGGGCAGACAAGGTGAGCATCAACACCGCTGCGGTCCGCCGGCCGGAACTAATCACTGAATTGAGCGAAGAGTTCGGCGCACAAGCCGTTGTGCTAGCAATTGACGCGCGGCGCAATCCCGCGAAAAGCTGGAACGTTTTCACGCGCGGCGGCCGTGACGACGAAGGAATGGATGCCATTGCGTGGTCGAGCGAAGGCGAAGCGCGCGGCGCCGGGGAGATCCTGCTAACGTCGATGGACACCGACGGCGTGCAAGGCGGATTCGATTGCGAGCTGACTCGCGCTGTTTCGCGCGCCACGCATATCCCGGTGATCGCCTCTGGTGGCGCAGGGAAGCCGGACGATTTCGCACGCGTCCTGACCGAGGGCGAAGCTGACGCTGCGCTGGCAGCCTCGATCTTCCACTATGGGACCTACACCGTGGGGGAACTCAAGAAGTTTCTTGAAGAACATGGTGTTCCGGTGAGGCCGCCGCTGTGATTATTCCTTGCATTGACCTGATGGGCGGCAAAGTGGTGCAGCTTGTGCAAGGCCGCGAGAAAGCGCTGGAGGGAGGCACGCCTCTTGAAATGATCGAGCGATTCGCCGCGTTCCCCGAGATTCAGGTGATCGATCTGGATGCCGCGATGGGCAAAGGCTCGAACGACGATCTGGTGGAGCTGATTGCTTCGAGGGCCACAGCGCGCGTAGGTGGCGGCATCCGGTCCCCCGAGCGGGCGCGCATGTTGATCGAGCAGGGTGCGCATCGGGTCATTGTCGGGACAGCCGCGTTCCAGCGCGAACTGCTGCAAGAAATCGCCGATGCCACAGGACCGGAGCGTCTGATCATCGCGCTTGATTCGAGAGGCGGAAAAGTGGTGGTGAAAGGCTGGCAAGAGGCAACAGAGTTTTCAGCCGAACACGTGATCCATCAATTGGAGCCGTACTGCTCGGGTTTCCTGTGTACCTATGTGGACAAAGAAGGTCTCATGCAAGGCACCGATCTGGATTGGTTTCGCCGGCTGCGCGCGTGCACGAAACATGAGCTGACCGCCGCGGGCGGAATCACCACGCTAGAAGAAATTCGTGAGCTGCAGAAGCTGGGTATTCACGCCGCGCTGGGCATGGCGATTTATACGGGTCGTTTGAACTTGGATGAACTAGCAAACATATCTGGCCGCGAATGAACGCAAATTAACGCGAATAAGATCTCGTTTTATTTGCGTTCATTCGCGTTCATTTGCGGCCAATTGGCTTGGATGCTCAATCCAATAATCCGGCTCCCAACGCGCCATGTCTTCGCGCTTGCCGTAGCCCCACAGCACGGCACAGGTCTTGACACCCGCGCGCCGTCCGGCTTCCATATCGGCCGGGGAATCTCCTACCAGCAAACAATCCTCGGGATTCGCTCCCAGTCCTTTCAAAGACGCGAAAATCACATCCGGTTCGGGCTTGGCNNACCCGGATAGGTGCGCGTCGAACAATGGTGGCGGACTAAATAGATGCGGCGATAGTCGGCGATCATCTGGTCCATCTGCTCGCGCGTTAGCTCCGGCAGCAGCTCCTGGAACAGATCCAGCAGATGACGCCCGATATAGAACCGCAGGAAAGCGTCCGAGACGTTGTTCTGGCGAGTAGTAGAAAGGACCAGTTGGATGGCCGCGCAGATGTCGGCGGCGGAGTCCACTAGCGTGCCGTCGACATCGAACAAATAGGCTGAAAAATGTCTCAAGCGGGCTGAGGCCGCTCGCCGCCGAGCAACCCTGTAACAGGCTTGCCGCCTTCCGGCCGAATCACCTGCTGTTTGTCGCCGCCTTCTGGAGGCTTGGACTTGGAGTAAGCGGTTAGCGTCCCGCCCTCAATGAGCAATCTCACTTCGGCGCCGTCCAGCACTTCGCGTTCGAGCAACGCCTCGGCGATTCGCGCCAGGGCGTCGCCTTTTTCGACGATGATATCCTGCGCGCGCTCGTAGCCGGCGTCCACCAGCTTGCGGACTTGCTTGTCGATCTCGATTGCGGTGGCTTCGCTGTAATCACGATGCTGGGCAATTTCACGGCCCAGGAAGATCTGCTCTTCCTTCTTGCCGTAGCTCATGGGACCAAGTTCGCTCATGCCCCATTCGCAGACCATCTTGCGCGCCATTTCGGTAGCGCGCTCGATGTCGTTGCCTGCGCCGGTAGTGATATGGTGCATGAATTTCTCTTCGGCGATGCGGCCGGCCATCAGGATGGCGAGCTGCGCCTGCAGGTATTCCTTGTTGTAGGAGTGCTTATCGTCGATCGGGAGCTGCATGGTCAATCCCAGCGCCATGCCGCGCGGGATGATGGTGACTTTGTGCAGCGGATCGGCTTCCGGGATCAGCGCCGCAACCAGAGCATGGCCGGCTTCGTGATAGGCCGTGTTTCGTTTTTCTTCGTCGCTGATGATGAGGGATTTGCGCTCCACGCCCATCATCACTTTATCCTTGGCCAGCTCGAAATCGAACTGCGTCACCACTTTGCGATTCTGACGGGCAGCCACCAGCGCGGCCTCGTTCACCAGGTTCGCCAGATCGGCTCCCGCAAAGCCTGGCGTACCGCGCGCAACCACGGACAGATCGACATCGTCTGATAGCGGAACTTTCTTGGTATGAACCCGCAGGATCATCTCGCGGCCCCTCACGTCGGGACGGCCAACCACCACGCGGCGGTCGAAGCGGCCCGGCCGGAGCAACGCCGGATCCAGCACATCGGGGCGGTTAGTGGCCGCGACCAGAATCACGCCTTCGTTGGATTCAAAACCATCCATTTCCACCAGCAACTGGTTGAGGGTCTGCTCACGTTCATCGTGCCCGCCGCCCAGGCCAGCGCCACGGTGACGGCCCACGGCGTCGATTTCATCGATGAAGATGATGCAGGGCGCGTTCTTCTTGCCCTGTTCGAACAGGTCACGGACGCGGCTGGCGCCCACACCCACGAACATCTCGACGAAATCCGAACCGGAAATAGAAAAGAACGGAACACTCGCTTCACCCGCGATGGCGCGCGCCAGCAACGTCTTGCCGGTTCCGGGAGGGCCGATCAACAGCACGCCCTTAGGAATCCGGCCACCCAGCTTCTGGAATTTCTGAGGCTCGCGCAGGAACTCGATGATCTCCTGCAGCTCTTCCTTGGCTTCCTCTACACCGGCCACATCTTTGAAAGTGACCTTCTTTTGCTGCGAGGAATGCAGGCGGGCGCGGCTCTTGCCGAAACTGAGCGCCTTGTTTCCACCACTCTGCATCTGCCGCATCATGAATATCCAGAAGGCCAGCAACAGAACGAACGGAATAGCGTTGATCAGGATGTTCACCCAGCCGCTGCCGCTTTCCTTGTTGTATTTGATGTCGACCTTCTGCCACATGTCATCCAGGGTCTGGTGATTGGTCGGGATCACCGCGTGCAGTTGCTGGTTGTCATCCTTGTATGTCCCCTGGAGATCGTTACCAGTAATAGCGACACTCTTGATCTTGCCGGCAGTCATTTCGTTCATCAATTGGGTGTAGGAGAGCTGCGCCACCTGCTGCGACTTGTTGTTGTGGACCACGGTCCAGAACAGCACCACCACCATAATGATGACCACCCAGAAGATGGCGGTCTTGATATTCGAGTTATTCATTCCTTCTCCCTACACGGCTCCGGGGGAAGCCGCACTACTCTGTTAGACGTCACAAGCTGCTCGTCCGATTGCCGTTTTCCGAGGAAACTTCCACTCGAAGGACGACTCGCGTGGATGGGCTGGCCGCGAATTCAGCGGCTGCACCGAACCGCCGGGTCCATACAATGGTCCCATTATAAGTGATAATCGGCCAGTCCCCGCGTTCCCACAAGGGGATGCGGGCCTCCTGGAACAAAAACTTGAGTTTTTGATGTTTGGATTGTCCTGCCGGTCTATACTGGTCACCAGGTCTCCAGTTACGCAGCTCCAGGCTGGGGAGTGCGCCATCGGTCGAGGTAAAGCGCTGCCAGTCCAGTTCATTTACCACTGTAACACAAGGCTGGTCGATCTCGGTTTTCTCTATCACTTGCAATGTAATACGAGCTTCTGACCCCGGGAGTTCCACCGATGCCGGGGCCCCAATGGCCAACTGGAAATCGCGTGTCCGATCGCTCGCCGCGCCGGGCAGGGTCAACCGGATCCACTCGAAGGACCGGAACACGTCGAGGCCGGGCAGTTGGACGCGGTCGTGGCCCTCTTTCGATCGGGCCATTTCGAGGATTCGTTCCACATGAGCGAAGTCAATCTGGCGGAGATCGCCCTTCGCGGCTTCGATTGCGCGGCGGATCAGGCGGCGGGCGACGGCGGGCGGTGCTGCCGTCAGTTGGGACACTTCTAGGGTCTGGGGGCTGGGGACTGGGGGCTGCGGACTCGGCAATGTGGATTCCCAGTAGAGTTCTTCGTCGCGCGCTACCGTCGCCATGTTGGACAATGTTTCGTCCAGACGCGGATTGAAGGTTTCGCGTAGAAGCGGGAGGATTTCGTGCCGGAGGCGGTTACGGGCGTAGTCGCGATTCTGATTGGAAGCGTCTTCGCGCCATGCGATCTTTCTTTCGCGCAGCCAGGCTTCGATTTCGCACCGGTCGAGATCGAGCAGCGGGCGCACCAGGCCTTCTTTCGTAACCGGCAGGATGCCGGCTAGCCCGGCTAGTCCCGAGCCGCGCAGGATTCTATATAGCACCGTCTCGACCTGATCGCTGCGAGTGTGGCCGGTGGCGGTGCGATCCACTGTACCGTTGCCGATCAGTTCTGCGAAAAATGCATGGCGAACGCGCCGTGCGGCCTGCTCCTGATTGTCATGGATGGCCGGTACGTTCGCGCTGTGGATGTGAAACGGCAGTCCGAAACTTTGTGCGAGATCTTTGACGAACCCGGCGTCATCGAGCGACGCCGCGCCTCGCATGCCGTGCTCGACATGGAGCACGCTAAGCTGGAGATCCCAGCGCGCGGCCAACTCGCGAAGAGCATGCAGCAGGAACACCGAATCGGCGCCGCCAGAGACAGCAACCCCCACGCGGCTCGATGGCGGGAGCATTTGGTGGCGCTCGATGAAGTGTGCGATGCGATCTAGCATGCGGACGCCCGACAAACCCATTGTGGCGCAGTTACGCAACGGGTGTGCGAAATAAATATGGAGTTTTTCGATAATTCATTCCGAGCCGCGACCGGCAGGAAGCGCTACCAGCATTGGACGGCATTGCGATCTATACACGCTCCGTTCCCGTCGCGGCTCAGTTCGCTTCGATGAATACCGGTGTCACAGAAACATCCAGCGCGATCCGGCCCTTTTCCGCTTTCACCGGCACAGCGTGACCTGTGGTATCTGTGGCAACCGCGCCGCGCATCGTCCATTCGAAATCGAACGGCGTAGCGGGAGTGTCTTCGCCGGAAAACACATCACGTTTCTCCCAAACAACGTAGAGCGGATTCTTGCCGCGCCGGCTCATCTCGAATAAGAGGATCGCCGGATGGCCGGGAACATCGTGTCGAGTAACTGTTTCGACGCCCTCNNCGCCCTCATAACCCACCACCGCTGTCTTGCCGTACATCAGGTTCATCACGTCATCGCGATTCGGCGTGTCCACATGCAACGACCAATACAGCGTCTTCTGCACGCCCGCTGACAGCGCGAGCACGTTTCGCATCACCAAGTCACGCGCCTGTATCCGTTCGAACTTTGCCTGTAATTGCGGCGCGCAACCCTGCATGAACATTTGCGTTTGCGGAGGCAATTGATTCATGTTGCGATAGAGTTCAGCTACTCCACCCTGTCCTGCGTCAGCCGCCGCGGGATCGCCATTGGCATGGCCAGCGGCTATGGCCTGCAGCCATTTCATCACCAGAGGAGCGTATCTGAGGTTCGCCATGAACTCGTAAAAGCCGGGCCCACCGTACTCAGTTGCGATGATCGGTTTCTCATTACCGAAGGCTTTCATCCGACCACGAATGTAGTCGACGCGCCACGGGATAGTGTAAGGGTCGGCATAGAGCCCCAGATCGAAAACGTCGAAGGCGTCCGCGGCGTCGCGCATGACNNGCGTGCCGGGCGGATTGAACAGACCGTCGTAGCCTCCGGCGACGACAATCGCGGAGGGGTCCGCGTCTTTCACAGCCTTGTGGAATAGCTTCAGCTCTTGAACAAACTGGTCCTTCGTGCCGGCCCAATATATGGGACTGTTCGGCTCGGAATCGTTCTGCCAATAACGGACGCGGCCTTTCGAATGCGCGACGACCGCGCGCACGAACCGGTAATAATCATCGGGATACTTCGCCGGCGAGGGAGGCAACATCGTCCCGGGCTTTTCGACCGCCCAGGTGGATGTTGAGAACAACGAGACCAGTCCCTCATCCGGCGAGTTCAATTGATTTACGAAAGCGTCCAACGCCTCCCACTGGAAATGGCCCTTTTCGGGCTCGATCTGATTCCAGAAAAGGTATACCTTCGTGAATCCGCCTCCCATGCCACGCACCAGCGGCATAAACGTTTCCGCCTTCGTGCCGGAGTAGCCGTACAGAAATCCCCAGGCGATGCGAAGTGTAGGTGGGGCATGCGCTTTCGCCTGCCAAGTGTTGGGCAAAGGCTGGCCCCATGCGAGCAATTGCAGCCATTCTTACGTCCTCTGACACCAGCATGCTCTTAACGGGCCGGCTGGATCGATCAGATTTCGGCGAACGACGGCAATATGTCGGCGAACGCAGTTTCCCAAGACTGCTCAATTTGTATTCTTAGTGGGGCGGTCCCCCTGGNNGGGTCCAGGGGGACCCGCGCAGACCTGGGGGCTGCCCCACTACGCCGGCAGGATGCCCAGCTGCAGAAAACCAAGTGACATTGAGATGCCAGCCTGCCCCACAAATAGAATCACTTGCTACTCAAGGTTCTCAGGCTTCCCCACCCTCGCGCTCCTCATATCGTTTGAGGACCTCGCGGACCGCCTCACTCGCTTCCAGATCGTCAGTAAGCTTCGGCGGCTTGGCGCCAGCCTCAATCAGCGCCTCCACCGTGGCCGCGTAGTCTCCCGTGTCCCGATGCCAGCTATTTTCCGAGCCGTGCAGCGCGGACCCCAACGCAGGAATTTCATATTGGCCGTCCTTCAGTTCGACATTCGGACCGCACCGCAGAACCTCCCGCACCATCTCCGCGTTCCCGTGCCACGCGCCCCATTGCAGCGCGGTCAAACCGTACTCGCCTCGTGCGTCCACCGGCCAACCAGCCTTGAGCATCAGCCGCACGGCATCGTTATTGTTGTTTTGCGCGGCATCCGGAAGCTGGCGGCGTTCTTCATCCGATAGCGTCGCAATCAGATTCGGACGCTTGGCCAGCAATGCGTGGAAGATCCCTTCGTCACCCAGTTCAAACGCTTGCGACAGTTTCACATCCTCCGGACTGCGCTCCATCAGGAATTGGAAGACTTCTTGATGGCCGAAGTCGCGAGCCACCAGATGCGGGGTTCTTCCACGCCCGAAGATCTCAATGTAAACAGTGCCGTCGCTGCGCTGATCCTGCTTCGGAAAATACGCTTCTGTGACGCGCATTCGGATGCACGCTGGATCGGCGTCGATGTGCCGCCGCACCAGCGGTAGGTCGCCCAGTGCGGCTGCCATCAGAATGTCGGTCCGGCAACCGCGCGCTACCAAGGCGCGAGCGATCTCCTGGCGGTCGCGTGGATAATATCGCGCTTGAACCACACGCAGCATGTGTTGCGCGGCAGTGGATTCGTGTTCAGTGTCGCGCGCATCAATGTCAGCGCCGTGTTCCAGCAGGAACTGCGCGATCTCGATCGTCGAGCCGAAGTGCAGCACGGTCTGGCCGTGAGCTCCGCGTACGCCAACCACCCCTGGATCCGCAGTCACAAATTCCCGCAGCTTCTCGACGCTCCCGAGACGTGCGGCCGAGTGCGCATCCAGCAACGCGCCGCGCTCCATCAGAAATGCGGCCATCTCCGGCGAGCACTCATCCAGAACGCCGATG
>PMUN01000272.1 GCA_003166875.1 Bryobacterales bacterium
TATTTCCTAACAATCCCTAAGCATCCCGACCGCGTAGCAGGGCTGGTCTATCTCGAAGCAGGTTACTCGTTTGCATTCGACGATGGCCGAGGCATGACTCTGGAGCAATACCAGGAAATGCTAAAGCGGGCTCCGCCTCTTCCCGAGATGAAGACAAGCGACCGGGCAAGTTTCGCCGATTTCCAGGCCTGGATGAAGCGCATCGGTAGCGTCACGATTCCGGAGGCCGAGCTTCGCGAGTCGTGGATTCCGGCCGCGGACGGCAGCGTTAGCGGACCGCGCAGCCCCGCCAGCGTTGCGGAGGCGATCATGGCAGGGTACAAGAAGTTCGTCAGTATTCGGGCGCCAGCGCTAGCGATCTTTGCGGTGCCACGCGACTTTGGGCCGTGGCTGTTCTACAATAGCGATCCGGCTTCACAAGCGGCTGCCAAAGAATTCTCCGCCGATTTCGACGACAAAATGGAGCAGCAAGCGAAGGCGTTTGAGCATGGTGTGCCGGGCGCTCGCGTCGTTCGATTGCGGAATGCGAACCATTACGTATTCTTATCGAATGAAGCGGAAGTTCTTCAGGAAATGCGCGCCTTCGCCGCGGCGCTACGCTGACTCAGTTCAACTTCCATTCCGCTAAAATAACCCTATGCGTCTTGAACCCTTAACAGCCGCGATACTAGTCGTGTCGGCCTCTGGCGCGGCCACTGTCCCACCCCAAGTGACCTTCACCAGGGATGTGGCGCCGATTCTTGAAAAGAACTGCCAGGGATGCCATCGTCCCGGCGAGGCAGCTCCTTTTTCGCTGCTGACGTACCAGCAAGCGCGTCCTTGGGCCAAGGCCATGAAGGAAGCCGTTCGATTGAAGAAGATGCCGCCCTGGTTCGCCGATCCGCATTACGGTAAGTTCTCGAATGACCGCTCGCTGGCGCCGAAAGATGTGGACATCATTGCCGCTTGGGCCGATGCCGGCGCCCCGGAAGGCGACCCGAAGGACCTGCCCGCACCGTTGAGTTTCGTGGAAGGATGGTCCATTCCAAAGCCCGATGTTGTGTTCCAACCGCCGCAGGCGTTCGAGATTCCGGCTTCCGGAACCATCGAGTATCAGAAAATAATCGTCCCTTCCGGATTTACCGAGGACAAATGGGTGCAGTTTGCCGAGGCCCGGCCAGGCGATCGTGCGCGGATACATCACATGATCCTGTACGTCCGCGAGCCGGGTTCCCACTGGCTGAAGGATGCCAAGCCCGGCGTCTTTTTCATCGCGCCTAAACCTGCCGCGGATGAAAACGTGGATACCGCCGCACTGCCGAGCGATTTCCTGGTCGGCTACGCGCCCGGGCAACCGCCCGAGATTATGCCGCCGGGCCAAGCCAAGTTAATCAAAGCCGGCTCCGACCTGGTGCTTGAGATTCACTACACAACCAATGGCGCCGCCGCCACGGACCATGGCAGCAAATTCGGCCTGGTATTCGCCCGCGTGGCTCCGAAGGAACGCGTGCTCACTCTGTCGGCGACGAATGGAACATTCAAGATCCCTCCCGGAGACCCGAACTACAAAGTGGACTCCGAGTTCCAACTGGGGACCACCGTGAAGCTGGCCGGTCTGCATCCACACATGCACGGCCGTGGAAAAGATTTCGAATATCGCATCGTCTATCCGAACGGCGAAACGCAAACCTTGCTGCGCGTGCCACGCTACAACTGGCATTGGCAACTTTGGTACAACCTGGCGGAGCCGATCGTTCTTCCCAAGGGCGCCAAGATCGAATGCACCGCGCATTTCGACAACTCGCCCAACAATCCCGACAATGCCGACCCCACCAAAGAAGTCTCGTGGGGCGATCAGAGCTGGGACGAGATGATGGTCGGGTTCTTTAACTTAGTTTTCCCCGCCGGCATGCCGGTGAAAGATATTTTTCCGGCGCCGGCAACCGCTGCGCGTCGTTGAGCGAAGTTTCTATTTTACGATTCCCAACTCGCCTTTGATGGTGCGAACGTTCTTGGAAGCTTGATCCTGGACGTTGCTGGTCATCTCGGAGCACTGTTGGAAGTAGTTCAGCCCTTCCCGGATTTTGGATTTGTCACCGATGGCTTTGCCCAGATTGTAATTCGCCAAGCCGAGGTGGAACAGCGCCAGCGCGTACAATTGAGGATCGCCCTTTATGGACGGTAACGCCGCACGCAACGCTTTGTCCGCCGGTCCGTACTTTTGCTGGCTCCCATACGCGATACCGGCGATCCAGTTGGCACGCCCCATCAGCGCGGCTTTCTTGCTGGCCCAGTCGGCGTCGCTGACTCCCTCCGGCTTCGGTCTGGTGGCGATCGCCTCGACGGCGCGCGTGGCGTTTGCCGCCGACCGATCGAAGCTGTTGTGCCGCAAGTTGCAATCCGCGGCAATGACCAACGCTTCCGCGTCCTTGGAACTGGCCGCAGCCAGTTTTTCAGCGGCAGGGCAAGTTTTAGCCTGCTGTCCGGATTGTGTCAATGCGTTCAAATAGAGGCCGGAGAGCAGCGGCATATACTGGCTCTTGATGTTTTGTTGCTCGAGCGCCGCTCCGAGATCGGCTAATTGCTTGGGATTCCCTTGCAGCTTTAACGCGAGATCGTAAAGCGCGTAATCGGCGAAAGTGTTCACGCCCTTCACGTATTCCAGACGTTGCTTTTCGTCATCATCGGCGGGCGCCTTGGTGGACGCGAGGGTCTTGCGTGCTATCTGCGACGCGCGCGCCGACCAGGTCTTCACCAATTCGGGGTCCTCTTTGCCCTGCGCCGCCTTCAGGGTGTTGTAGGCGACATCCAAGTCGTTCGGGTCGTTCGCGAAGGCTTTATCACCTGCCTCTAGGCCTTTGTCGTAATCTTTCTGCGTTACATAGATCGCCACCAACTGGCTGGTCACCCAGCCGGCACCCTCGTGTTTCGGATACTTGTCAAGAAAATCCTGCGCCAAGGCGAGCTTCTTTTGGTCATCCGCTTCCTGACCGATGGCCTGCAGCATCTGCCCTTCGGGCGTGCCGACGTTGATCGTAAAACGTTGCTTCTGCTCCTGGGCGGTGGCAGGGAGCATCAGCAAGACGAGGCCGAGCAAGCAACTTTTCATGGAATTCTCCTATCGGGGGAATCTATCACAACCGGAGACGCTATGGGAGCGCGTAGAGCAACCCCCGCGCAATCCGGGATGGCTGATCGCGATCAGGCTCGCTGATTCAGGCGGAAAAAGGGAACAACGCTTCGCGGATCGAAACACCGCGCACTTCAATATTCTTCAAGTCCGTGGTCCCGACTCCCCGCGCTTCTGCCAGAAGAAGCGAGTTATCGCAATCCACGAACGGTGCAGTTCCTTTGGCGGCTCGGGGATCATAGCCCATCACTGCGGTTGCGACCGTGTCGGTAGTGACGGCGTTAGTGCCGGCGATGATCACACCCGGCTGTACAGAGCGCAACCCTCGAATCCACGGGCCTTCCCCACCGGCGACGGTCTCAATGCCGTCGATCAGCGCAATGTCGATGGGCCTCGCCGCGGCAAGATCCGCTACGATGCGCGGCATCCGATAGCCGGGCTCGCGATTGGAATCCGGGTCGATTTCCTGCGGCGCGCTCTTGGGCGGCTGCCGCTCGCCGGCGTGGCACACGCTCCCGCGACCCTTGACGGGCTTCTCATTCGGCTCATCCTCGCCGGCGTCATCGCCATAAATCGAAGCTGGCGTGATGCCGAAACAGTTCTTCATGGCCAGCGTGACACCGCAGGTGGCGTGGTTCTTCAACTTCGCCATGGACATGAAAATGTCAGTCTCTTCGTAGGCGGGATTCAAATCGTAGGCCGGGAAAATCCATCCACCACCCGGCACCGGGAAGCGTGAGTAGCTCTTGGCTTTTCCTAGCGCGTTGGTATTCAGGAACTCCACGTTGCTTGCGGCGCCGAAAAGCATGCGAACGTTCCAGCCGGAGTCCAGAAGATATTCTTCCATTGGTCCGGTGGTGGCCCAGCAGCTTTCGACAAAACGGATTCGACGCGCGCCCGCGCGATCCAGCAAATAAGCCGTGGCAGCCGCCATCCTGGGATGCGTATAGTGCGTCAGCCCCAGCGGTTTGCCTTGAAAGCGCAGGCCCGGGCTACCCGTGAGATTCACCTTGATGGTGACGGTTTTGTTCTTGACGATTCGCCCCAGCCCTCCTATTTGATCGAACATCGTGGAGAGAGTGCCCGCGAGGTCACCGTCATAAGTGCGGCAGCTCGCGATAGAGACAGGAGCCGTGGGTGCTTCCTTGGCCCGGAGCAGAGGAGCGGCGGCCAGCAAGGCAAGCAGTTCACGGCGCGTCATATCCATAGAATACCGCGTGGGGCAGGATGGTATCCTGCGGCGGGTTGTTAACCCGCCCAAGTTGCGCCGATTACCAATCGGCGCGCAGGTTGGCCAACCTGCCCCACATCCTGAAACCGACTCATTCCGTGTCTCTGCTAACCTGTTCGATAAGTGAGGCTCGCGCTCCCGATTGCTTTGATCCATCTGCTCAGTGTCAGCGCCCCCGCTCAGGATTACAGCGACCTGCGGATCGAAAAGGTCGCCACTGGATACATCTTCACCGAGGGCCCGGCCTGGTCCAGGGATGGCTACTTGATTTTCAGCGACATTCCCGGCGACAAACTCCTGCATTTCAAGCCCGGCGAAAAGCCCACCAATTTCCGGGACAATTCCAATGGCGCGATCGGCAACACCTTCGACGTCCAAGGCCGCCTGTATAGCTGTGAGAGCCATTCGCGCCGTGTCACGCGCACCGACAAAAAGGGGAAAATCGAGGTCCTGGCGGAGCGCTGGCAAGGCAAGCGCCTCAACGCTCCAAACGACATCGTGGTGCGCAAGGACGGCCAAATTTATTTCACCGATCCCGCATTCGGAAACCAGCAGGACACGCGCGAGCTGGATTTTTATGGCGTGTTTCACATTTCGCACCGTGGCGAACTGGATGTCGTCGCCAAATCGAAGGGAAGGCCAAATGGAATCGCGCTCTCGCCCAATGGCCGCATCCTTTATGTGACGAATTCCGACCAGCGCAACGTGCGCGCGTATGATCTGGACCGCAATGGCGAGGCATCCAACGAGCGCGTGTTGATTTCAAACATCGCCGGCATCCCCGATGGCATCAAGGTGGATGAATCGGGCAATCTCTATGTAGCTTCCGCCAGGATGGAAGTGTACACGGCCGAAGGGAAACCGATCGGAGGCTTTGTCATGTCGGAGACTCCGTCCAATTGTGCCTTCGGCGACGGCGATTTCGAGTCACTGTACATCACGGCACGGACTTCGGTGTATCGTGTGCGATTGAATGTGAAAGGCAGTCTTCAGTATTAGTCTTCAATATTAATGTTCAGTATTAACGCAGAAAGCCGGCGCTATCCCACGCGGCCGTTCCTGGGAGTGGGCGCCTTGATTTTCGAGGGGCGCAATATTCTTCTTGTGGAGCGCGCCAAAGAGCCCTTAAAAGGCTATTGGTCGATCCCTGGCGGAATTGTGGAAGCGGGCGAAAAACTGGAGGACGCCGTCCGCCGCGAGGTCCGGGAGGAGACGGGCCTTGAAATTGAGCCCCTCGCGATGTTTGAGATATTCGAGCGCATCATGCCCGACGCCGACGCACGCCCCGAGTATCATTACGTTCTGATCGATTACGTGTGCCGGGTAGTGGGTGGACAATTGGGCGCCGCGAGCGACGTGAGTAAGGCGGCCTGGGTCTCGGAACAGAATCTGCGCGAATATCGTCTTACGGAAGGGACCCTGGCAGTGATCGAGAGGGCTTTTGCAAAATTTCAGCGTTGATCTGCTCGAATTCGAATCGCTGCGTCAGTTAGTTGGCCGATTTGTGCGCAGTCAATTAGGCCGGCACGAGCTCGAGAGGCTGGCGCCGCACTCGGATCGCGCGCAGCTAGAGAGCACGCTGGCCGATGTCGCCGAAGCCGTAGCTTATCTGCGTGCTACTCAGGAATCGCAACCAGCCACGCGGGGCGCGGCCATTCGTGTCCGCTTCGATTCGATCCCCGATATTCGAACTACGCTGCCGATGCTGCGAATCGAGGGTGCGGCGCTCGAAGCTACGCAGATCCTGGATCTGACGCGTTTGCTGGAACAAGCCGGCGAAATCCGCGCGGTGTTGAACATGGCTGCGGCCAGGTATCCGCGGCTGGGCGCGCGAGCCTCTGCCATCTTCGACCCGCGATCGATGCTCCGCGACCTGGCCGGTAAGATTCTGCCGGACGGAACCCTGGCCGACGACGCGAGCGTGGCGCTCCATCGGCTGCGGCGTGACATCGAGCGCCAGCAGAAACAGATCCAGATTTCGCTCGAGCGCTTTCTGCGCGCGCATCACGACGATGGCACGCTGCAGGAGGATTTCATCACGCTGCGCAACGATCGCTTTGTGGTCCCGGTGGTGGCAGGCCAGCAGCGCAAGGTCAATGGCGTGATTCATGGCGCGAGCGGTAGCGGCCACACGCTGTTTGTCGAGCCGCTCGAAACCATCGATTTGAACAATGAGCTGGTCCGGCTGCGCGAGGAAGAACAACGCGAGACGCTTCGCATCCTGCGCGAGTTGACGGAGCTGCTGCGGTCGAACGCTCCACAGATTCAAGCCGCGGTGGACGCCATTGGCGAGCTGGAGCTATTGTTCGCCAAGGCTGAATTCGCGCTTGATTTCGGCTGCACCATTCCACGCTTCAGCTCGGATTCCACCCGCCGGCTGGTTCTGAAGAAAGCCCGGCATCCGCTTCTCGAAGACGTGTTGCGGCGGCAACGCAAACCTGTAGTTCCGATCACGCTGGAGCTGGATGAAGCGCACCGCACTCTGCTCATCAGCGGTCCGAACACCGGCGGCAAAACGGTCTCGATGAAAACGGTCGGATTGCTGGTTGTCATGGCGCACGCGGGCCTTCCGGTGCCCGCCGAGGACGCCGAGTTCCCGGTGTTCGATCAGGTTTTGGCCGACATCGGCGATCAACAATCCATCCAGGAAAGCCTGAGCAGTTTTTCGGCTCACATCGCGCACATCGGCGAAATGCTGCAGTCAGTGACTCGTGCGTCGCTGGTTCTGCTGGACGAATTGGGGCGCGCCACGGATCCCGAAGAAGGGGGAGCGCTTGGAGTTTCCATTCTCGAGACATTCCGGGCCAATGGCGCGTTCACGCTAGCGTCCACGCATCTGGTGGCGCTGAAGATTTACGGCGCGACGACGGGCGGAGTGATCAATGCGTCCATGGGATTCGACGAGCAGACCCTGCAGCCCACCTATCTTCTGCGGCTGGGCGCGCCCGGAAAATCGGCCGGGCTTGAAATCGCGAGCCGTCTGGGGCTGCCGGCGGAGTTGATCGATAGGGCGCGCGAACGCATGTCGACCCATGAGCGCGACATCGCGAGCTTCCTGGGCGAACTGCACCAGCGTCTGGATCAAGTAACGCAGGCGGAGCAGGATTTTCGCCGCCAGCAGCAGTCGCTGGAGGCGCGCGAACAATCGCTCGCCACCGAATGGGAGCGGCGGGAAACGGCGAAGCTAAAGGAAGTGGACCAGCGTTTGGCGTCCGCCGTGGCCGGATTTGAAGCGCAGGCGCAGGAGACTATCCAGAAGATTCTGGCGACCTCGGAGCAGCGCAAAGCGGTGGAGCAAGCCGAGCGGCGGCTGGCCAAGACCCGGCGGGAACTCGAGCAGCAGGCGCGCACCGCGGTATTCGGCGAAACACCGGCGGCCAAGGCCGGGTTCGAGATCGAGGAAGGCGACCGCGTGCGTTTGAAAGGTGTGCGTGAGCCCGCGCGAGTGCGGCGGAAAATGGCTGGCGGCGTACTGGAAGTGGAAGCGGGATTGATGAAGATGCAGGTCTCCACCGACGACGTCGAAGAGGTGCTTCCTGCGACACCCGCGGGCGCCCGCCTGCCGAAGAACGTTTCTTACGAGCCAGGGCCGACTTGGGATGTGTCCTATCGCGAGATCAACGTGATCGGCCAGCGAGCCGAAGAGGCCCGCGACCTGGTGGACAAATTTCTAGACAGCGCGACCATGGCGTCTGTCGATCGCGTGCGCATCGTTCATGGCCACGGCATGGGTATTTTACGCAAGGTAATCGCGGAGCTGTTGACCACCAATCCGCATGTGGAGAAGTTCTATCCCGCGTCGCCGAGTGAAGGCGGTACCGGAGCAACGGTGGTGGAGTTGAAATAGAATAGAGCTATGGCGGCAGTGGCCGGTCTCACAATCGAAGACTTTGAGAAACTCCCGGACGCCCTCGCGCGAAATCACGAGCTGGTGGATGGGGAGTTGGTAGACGTGTCTGGAAATACCGCAGAACATAACACTCTTAGGGACTTGCTGATCGCGCTGCTGTTGGATTACGTGAAGCGGAACAAGCTCGGCAGGGTAATTGCCGAGCAGGAATACGATTTCGCTGGCAATGCGCATGGCCCGGATGTCAGTTTCTTTGGGCCTGAGAAGGTGCAACTATGCAATCGCAAACGCCGGGTCCAGATGTTTGTGCCTGATCTGGCAATCGAGATTGTTTCGGAAAACGACACGTTTGCGGCGCTGACAAAAAAAGCCCGCCGGTACCGGAAGTGTGGAACCAAAGAGGTCTGGATTTTCGATATCGAAGGGCGCGAAGCATACGTCTCGTCCGATCACCAGCGAGCCATTCTCGACGAGAACCAAAAGTTCCAATCCGAACTAATCCCCGGATTCTCCATCCGCCTCGGCGATCTATTCGACGAAATCGGCATTTAACCCGATACAATTGAAGTAGTGCTCTCCGCCATCTCCACTCCGTGCTCGAACTGTGGATCGGCCCTTACGCCCCAGGCTTTAAGCTGTTCCTCCTGCGGCAAGCTCACCCACGCCCAGGAATTCGAAACGCTCTCCCAACATGCCAAACTCGCCGGCCAGTCCAAAGATTGGAACGGAGCGAAGTTGGCTTGGGAGCGAGCGCTTGCATTGCTGCCGCCTGATTCGAGCGAATACCGCACCGTAAAAGCGCGCATCCAGAATATCGACCTTCAGCTTTCCGATAAGCACGTCTGGGCCAAGCGAATGGGAAAACTTGGTCCGGTGGGCGTGGTTCTTTGGAAATTCAAAACCGTTGCGCTACTGGTTCTGGCGAAAGGCAAGTTCGTTTTGCTGGGACTCACCAAGCTCAGCACGCTCACCAGCATGCTTCTGTTCCTGGGGGTCTACTGGTCGATGTTCGGTTGGCAATTCGCACTGGGTTTCGTGCTTTCCATCTACATCCACGAAATGGGCCACGTCATGGCGTTGCGCAAGTATGGAATTGCGGCCAGTGCGCCGATGTTCATTCCCTTCGTGGGAGCCATCGTTCGATTGAAGCAATATCCGGCGAATGTGATTCAGGATGCCCGCGTCGGACTCGCAGGACCAATCTGGGGATTCGGAGCAGCGGTCTTCGCCTGGATTTGCGCTCTGATCACCGGCCTTCCCATCTGGTACGCAATCGCGCACACCGGCGCGTGGATCAATCTGTTCAATCTGATTCCCATCTGGCAGCTCGATGGCGGCCGCGGATTCCGCGCCCTCACCAGGACGCAGCGCGGCATGGCGCTGGGCGTTGCGTTCACCATGTGGGTGGTTACTCAAGAAACGATGCTGCTGCTGATCGCCCTCGGCGCGGGCTACCGATTGATCAGCAAGGATTATCCGGCCGAAGGCGACAATATCACACTCACGCAGTATATCGGGCTGATTGTTCTGTTGTCGATGCTTGTGCTGATGAACACGCAGACCATTCACGCGCGGTTCTAGAGTCCGCTGGCTTCATGTTTAGAGAGTGTTACCGAACCGCGACCGTGAGGGAGTCGGTGCCTGCGCCTATTTTTTCACGGGTAGCCCACGCCCCCGGTTACAGCAAAACTTCAGATTGAAACGTTAGCATGAAAAATAGAAGGACATGCAGGTTCTGGTGGTAGAAGACGAGCGGCGAATGGCCGAGCTGCTGCGGCAGGGCTTGGAAGAAGAGGGCCATTCCGTGATTCTGGCAATGGACGGCAAAGAAGGCCTGGCCATGGCGGAATCGCATGCCTTTGACGCTATAGTGCTGGATGTGATGCTGCCGGGGATGGACGGTTTCTCGATAGCCAAAAAACTCCGCGCCTCGCGAAACCAGACGCCCATCCTGATGCTCACCGCCCGCGACGCTACCGAGGACATGGTGGCCGGGCTCAACTTGGGCGCGGATGATTACCTGGTGAAGCCATTCTCATTTGATGTCTTGCTGGCTCGGTTGCGTGCGGTATCGCGGCGTGGACCCATCCCGCAGCCCGTGCACTTGCAAGTTCAGGACCTCCTGCTCAATCCAGCCAGCCGCGAAGTTGCGCGCGGCAGCCGGCGGGTGGCTCTTACTCGAACCGAATACAGCCTGCTCGAATTGCTGATGCGGCGCGCCGGCCGCGTGGTGACTCGCGAGAGCCTCATCGAAGCGGTTTGGGGATTTGATTCCGACGTCCGCAGCAACACATTGGATGCGTTCATCCGGTTGGTTCGGGATAAAGTGGATGTCGCGGGCGAGCAGAAACTGATCCACACAGTGCGGGGAGTGGGCTACTGCTTGCGCGGAGAGCAAGTGTGACGGCGCATTGGTCCATCCGGGCGCGCCTCACCGCATGGTACTCGGTGGTTCTGCTGGCCGGCCTTACGCTATTTGGCGCCGGAATATGGCTGCTGATTTCGCACAGCCTGCGGGCTTCCCTCGATGACACTCTGGCACAGCATGCCCAAGGTGTCATCACTGTCCTCCAGTCGGAGGTCCGGCCTGACAAGCCGAAGCATCTTCAGCAAGAACTGGCCGAGTACGCGTCAGCCACGCCGGGTGGAAACCTCATCGAAGTCCTCGATTCCCGGGGCCAGCAGATTGTTGCGAGCAAAACCGTGGCACTGCAGGAGGCGGATTCAGCCTCTCACGGAGTGCAGGTCCGGCCCTCCGGCCGATACCGCACGTTCACTACGACGGCATCGGTAAACGGCCTGCCATATCGCGTCCTGGTGGCTACCCCAATGGACGCAACCGAAGCTACTTTGAGCCGCCTTCGATTGCTGCTGCTATGGTCTACGCCCGTGGTGCTCTTGCTTGCGTCGCTCGGTGGATATTGGATCAGCCGGCGCGCGCTCGCTCCCGTGGATGAAATCACGCGCTCGGCGCGGGTCATCGGTATCCAGAGTCTTTCGCAGCGCCTTGCCGTTCCCGCCTCGGGGGACGAAATCCAGCGGCTTTCTGAAACCTGGAACGGGATGCTGGCGCGGCTGGAAGCGGCTGTGAAACGGCTCTCGCAATTCACCGCGGATGCGTCGCACGAGCTACGCACTCCAATCGCACTGATTCGTACCACGGCGGAACTGACGCTGCGGCGTGAGCGGTCGCCTGAAACATATCGGGAGGCGCTGCGCCAAGTGCTGCTCGAATCCGAGCGGACCACGCGTTTGGTGGAGGACCTGTTGCTGCTGGCGCGCGCCGATGCTGGACTTCCCTCGCTTCCCCTCGAGCGGCTGGAGTTGATACCGCTGGTGCGCGACGTCTGCCGGCAGGGCCAGATTCTCGCCGGAGCGCGGCAATTGGAAATCTCCGCCGAGATCCCCGACGAGCCTGTGTTTGTGGAAGCGAACGACCCCGCACTGCGGCGTATGCTGCTGCTTTTGTTGGACAACGCCGTGAAGTACACGCCCTCCGGGGGACGCATCACTTTATCGGTGGACCGTGGCCCAGCGGGCGCAACCGTAGCCGTAAGTGATACCGGAATTGGCATTCCGGAGACCGCGCTCCCGCACGTCTTCGAGCGATTCTATCGCGTGGACGAATCGCGCAATCGCGACGCGGGCGGTACGGGGCTGGGATTGTCGATCGCGAAATGGATCGCCGAGCGCCATCACGCCAGTTTGGAAGCCGAGAGCGTGCTAGGGCAAGGATCGGTGTTCCGAATCCGGTTCCCGCTTACCTAGCGTAGTCAACAACGACCGGGCCGCCAGTCGAACCAACGAGCAGTGTCGCCGTGAGGTTGTATTCTTGAAGCGGCCGCAAAATTACCTGTCTCGTGAAAACTCGGAACCCACGTACCTGGATTCGAACGGTGTACGATCCGAGTGTGAGAGATTCAACGCGGAAATGCCCGGCGCTGTCTGTAGTGGTCACCAATTTCAGATCGGATCCGTTTCGGCTAACGACGACCTCAGCGTCCGATAATCCCTGGTCCGTTACATCCCTGACAATACCTGTCACCGATGACCGGGCTTCCTGTAACGAAGACGGGACCGGAAACATCGGAAACTGCGCAGCCGTCGCCGACGTCAGCGCCGCCACAGCCGACATCGCCGCTCCCGCTACTCGCGAAATACGCCGCCCTATGACGCGCAAACCCACCGGACAATTCTCCGTAAGAATAGTCCCATCAGCGCGGCGGTACAGACGGGCGCACAGCTGCCCCTCTGTCTCGCGCAGCAACGCCTCGGCTTGACGGCGAGTCATGGCCGATAAATTATAAACATTCTTATTGCACTGGCTGCAATGGCGTACCTGGTCCGTGCCAGGCATCTGGTCCCAATCGGCCGGGCAGGGCGCTGCGATGGAAATGCGGTCAAGCATCTTTCTTCGAATAATATCACCTCAGCCGCCGATAAGATTCTTGAGGAGTGCTATGAAGCTCGGAACCAAAGTAATTCTGTGCGCGGCAGCGGGCGTTCTGCTTGCGACGGCAGGCGCGATTGTAACGGTTTATTCCATCTCTCATGAGAATCGAGTGAATGAGCTGAAAACTCTGATGAGTTCCACCATTCAACAAGCCGAGACCGTGATGACCAACGTCGATGAGTATCACGTTGCGGGTGCTTTCGACCTTGCCAAGTTTGGGAAAGGCAACGCCGCGGATTTTCGGAAGACCATCCTCTATCAGACCACTCCGGTAGTTGCTGGATGGGAGTCCGTGAAGGGGGTCGCGAAGACCAATAACTTTCAGTTCTACACCCCCACCCGGCCGGATGTTCTGGCGCGAAACCCGGCCAACCGGCTTGTTGAGTTCGATGATGCGTTCCGCGCCTTTGCGGCCGGCAAGGACGAATATTTCTTCGAGAACTCGAAAACGAACCAGCTAGTGCTAGCGCGACCTATTCGTCTCACGGCCAGTTGCGAAGGTTGCCATGGCGATCCAGCTACCAGCCTCACGCACGACGGCAAGGATCCAATCGGCTTCCCGATGGAGAATTTGCATGCCGGAGACATCAAAGGCGCCTTCGTGCTTACGGCCAGCATGACCAAAGATGCCGTGGTTTTGGCCAGCATGGAAAAGATCACTTTGGTGGGCAGCATTGTGCTCGTATTGGTTGTCTTGGCGTTCTATTTCATGAACCAGCGGCTGATTGTGATGCCGCTCCAGGGTGTCTCCGGTGAGCTGTCCGACGGCGCTCGCCAAATTCAGTCCGTGGCCGGGCAGCTCGGGGCGTCCAGCCAGAACTTGGCCCAGGGCGCAACGGAGCAGGCAGCGTCACTCGAGGAAACTTCGGCCGCCATGGAGCAGATCAACTCCATGACCGCACAAAACGTGGACCACTCCAAGCGGGCCGTAGCGCTGATGGGTGATACCGCTTCGAGCGTCACCGAAGTGAATCTCAGCCTGGATCATATGCTAGGATCCATGCGCGAGATCGGGACCTCCAGCGATAAGATCGCCAAGATTATAAAGGTCATTGACGAAATCGCTTTCCAGACCAACATTCTCGCGCTCAACGCGGCCGTCGAGGCCGCGCGCGCCGGCGAGGCAGGCTTGGGCTTTGCAGTAGTCGCCGATGAAGTTCGTACGCTGGCACAGCGCAGCGCGCAAGCGGCGAAAGACACCGCGTCGCTGATCGAAGAATCCATCTCCACCGCCACCGCCGGCGGAGCGCGGCTGGATGAAGTGGCCAAAGCCGTGAGCCGCGTCACCGAGGTTTCCGAAAAGGTGAAAGTGCTGATCGACGAAATCAGCTCCGGAAGTCATGAACAGGCCAAAGGAATCAGCCAAATCACCACCGCCCTTCGCCAGATGGACCAGGTGACGCAACAATCCGCCGCAGGCGCGGAAGAAAACGCCGCCGCCGGGGCTGACTTGCACAACCAGTCCGTATCGTTGGACAAAATCATCCAACGCCTGACATCAATGGTGGAAGGCGAGACCACCACCGCCAATCGCTAACTGGCGTTCTGGAAGATTCGGTAGCGGGTCAGTTTCAGACCTGTGGGTTGGCAACCTGCGCGCCGATTGCCAATCGGCGCCAACTGCGCGAGTTACCAACCCGCGCGCAGGATTCCATCCCAATTGCCACTTAGTTTTTGTGACGCCCGGACAAAGTGTTGAATCCATTGTGGCGCACGCACTCCTGCGTGCCGCGTCGGCACTCGTGCCGACGCCTGGTTTGCCCGTTGGCGCGGGCTGCGGCGAAACACCGGGCGGCTCCTCAAACAACATAAGTCCTTTAAAATGTTTGTGGCATCAAAAACTAAGTGACATTGGGATTCCATCCTGCCCCACAATCAAACTGGCCCACTAGGCACTGGAACAGGACTGCAAATTGAAGCCAGAGCAGGTGATTACATCCCGCAAGTGCATCAGCGCATCACCGCTTCCGCCGCCCGCTCCGGCGTCTCCCGATCGGGCTCTTAATTTCCGCTGCAAACGCTCCTTCCACTATGTCGGCTTGCTCCTGCTGGTGACGCTTGAGCGACCCGGCGGAAGTACTCGCACTCTCCGCCCGCCCGATGTAACGCAGCACGCGGCCGGACGGCTCAAGAATGCATTGCATCTGCTCTTGCACAAACCGCCATGCGCCCATGTTACGCGGTTCCTCCTGCACCCACACCACTTCGGCCGACGCCGGATAACGGGCCAGGATTACTTGCACGCCGCTCGTCGGAAACGGATACATTTGCTCCAGCCGGGCGATGGCCACATGTTCGATCTTGCGTTCTTCGCGCGCCGCCAGAAGATCGTAATAAACCTGGCCCGAGCACATCAGTACGCGCGTCACGCGCGCTGGGTCGAGCGCGGCTTTTTCGTCCAGGATTTCGTGGAAAGTTCCGGTCATCAGCTCATCCAGCGCCGAGACCGCCCGCGGGTGACGCAACATCCGCTTAGGAGTAAAAATGATGAGCGGCTTGCGGACCCCGCGCCGGTCAGGCCCTCCGTGCATTTGGCGCCGCAGGACATGGAAATATTGCGCCGGTGTGCTGGCATTCACCACTTGCAGGTTGTTTTCGGCGCACAGTTGCAAAAACCGTTCGATGCGTGCGCTGGAATGCTCAGGGCCCTGGCCTTCGTACCCGTGCGGCAGCAGCAGCACCAGGCCGCTCGGTTGGCCCCACTTGGATTCGGCGCTCGAGATAAACTGATCGATCAGAATCTGCGCGCCATTGGCGAAGTCCCCGAACTGCGCTTCCCACAGCACCAGCGTCAACGGGTCGGCTACGCTATAACCAAATTCGAAGCCCATCACGGCATATTCGCTGAGTGAGCTGTCGAAGACGTCGAAGTGGGCCTGATTGGGCGCAAGATGCCGCAGCGGAATGTAACGATCGCCCGTCTCGCTGTCGTAAAGTTCCAGGTGGCGCTGGCTGAAAGTCCCGCGCCCGCTATCCTGTCCGCTTAGCCGCACCGGTGTGCCTTCCAGCACCAGGCTTCCGAACGCCAGCGTTTCGGCCGTGGCCCAATCCATGGGCGCGCCGTTTAAAACCTCGCGGCGTTTTCGCAAGCTGCCGGCCAGCTTAGGATGCACGTGGAATTCGGAAGGGAACGTAGTGATGCCTTCCACCACGCGCTCGAGCGTGGCCCGGTCCACCGCTGTGTGGGGGCTCGGCCGGCTCACTTCCTCCGGATCCACCGCGCTTAGTTCCTGCACCTGGAACGGTTCTTCCTTCTTCTTAGCCGCCTCGTACGCCTGATTCAACCGGGCGGAGACGGCTGCACGAATTTCGGCCACCTGCGCGCTGTCCAGGAACTCCTCACGCACCAGGCGCTCTGTGTACTGCACCGCTACCGATGGATGCTGGCGGATTTTGCGGTACAGGATCGGCTGCGTGTAGCTGGGATCGTCGGCTTCGTTGTGGCCATGCCGGCGATAGCAGAACATATCGATGACCACGTCGCGCTTGAACTCCTGCCGGTAGTCGTAAGCCAGTTGCGACACTCGCAGGCAGGCTTCCGGATCATCGCCGTTGACGTGGAAAATAGGAGCCTGCACCATACGCGCTACATCAGTGGAATAAGGAGTGGAACGTGCTTCGTTGGGATTGGTGGTGAATCCGATCTGGTTATTGATTACCAGGTGAATGGTGCCGCCTGTCGTGTAGCCTTCCAGTTGCGAAAGATTGAGCGTTTCGGCCACCACGCCTTGCCCGGCGAAAGCCGCGTCGCCGTGAATCAGGATCGGGATCACGCGCTCACGCTTGGTGTCACCCAGCCGGTCCTGCTTCGGCCGGACAATTCCTTCCGCCACTGGATCGACAGCCTCCAGGTGACTGGGATTGAACGCCACAGATACAACGATCTCGCGGCCGCTGGACGACTTTCGCACGCCGCTCGCGCCCAGGTGGTACTTCACGTCGCCCGAGCCTTGCGTACTGTCCGGATCGATGCCCTCGAACTCAGACAGAATTTCCACCAGCGACTTGTCGACAATATTCGCCAGCATGTTGAGCCGGCCACGGTGCGCCATGCCGATGACAGCCTCGTGTACGTTGGTATTGGCGGCGAGATCCAGAATCTCGTCCAGAATAACCATCGCCGATTCGGCGCCTTCCAGCGAAAAGCGCTTGTGGCCGACAAAACGCGCGTGCAGGAAATGCTCGAACTCCTCAGCTTCGATCACGCGCTGGAGAGCGCGCTTGCGCGTTTCCGGAGGGAGCGGCCAGCGATTGCCCGTCAGCTCCATGCGCAGTTGCAACCAACGTTTTTGCTCCGGGATCTGGATGTTCATGTACTCGCATCCGATTTTTCCGCAGTAGGTGTGGCGCAGGGTTTCCAAAATCTCGCGCAACGTCGCGACTTTTTGCGGCTCGTATTCAGCCGACATCAGCGTGCCGGTGAGAAACTGGCGATCCAGATCCCAAATGGTGAGGCCGTAAGTAGCCGGATCGAGTTCGGCGTGATATGTAGCCTCGGAGCCCAGCGGATCGAAGTCGGCGATCAGGTGCCCGCGCACGCGATACGCATTGATGAGCTGAAGAACGGCCGCTTCTTTGGCAACTTCGTCCAACTCCGATCCACGGCCACCGGGCATGGAGACTGGCCGGTCCGTTTCCCAATGCACCGGTTTGTGCGGGACCTTGAGGTGAGCGAAAACCTCTTCGTAGAAATTCTCCTGGCCTTCCAGCAACGCCTGCAGCCGGCCTAGAAACATGCCGGACTCCGCGCCCTGAATCACGCGATGGTCGTAGGTGCAGCTGACGGTCATCACTTTGCTCAGGCCGAGCATCGCGCGTAACTGATCGCTCGAGCCGTGATATTCCGCCGGATAGCCGATGGTTCCCGTAGCGATAATGGCGCCCTGACCGGGCATCAGCCGCGGCACTGAGCCCACCGTGCCAACAGTTCCCGGATTGGTGAGTGATATGGTGGTGCCTTCAAAATCCTGGACCGTCAACTTATTATTTCGGGCGCGCGCAACGATATCGTCGAACGCTTCCACATACCGCGCGAAATCCAGCTCGCCGGCTGCTTTGATGTTGGGCACCTTGAGCGAACGGGTGCCGTCCTTCGCCGCCACGTCCACCGCGATGCCGATATTAATCTGGTTGTGCGACACCCGGAACCGCTCGCCGTTGATTTCCGCGTAGGCATGATTGAGAGTTGGATTGCTTTGAACGGCTTTGACGATGGCCCAGCCGATGATGTGCGTGTAGGAGATTTTGCTCTTGCCGATGAGCGCTCGATGCTCATTCACAATACGCCGGTTCTCGTCGATCACCTTCACCGGAATGACACGCTGCGAAGTAGCGAGCGGGACGCTAAGGCTCGCGTTCATGTTCTCAGCGATGCGCGCTGCGGCGCCACGCAACGGAATCAATTCTTGGGCCGCGCTGGCCTCCGGAGCTGCCGGAACTGCGGGCGCCGGAGTACCGTTCGGAATGGTGGAATGCACCGGCGTTCCATTGCCGCTCGGGGCTGCCACCCCGCCATTCGATTCAAAAACTTTTGTCCAGCTATCGTCCACGGTTTTGCGGTCGTGAAGATATTGCTGATACAGCTCGTCTTCCAGCCAACTGTTGATTCCAAACTCGGGAGGGCGTGATTCGGGCATGAGGTTTCGAACTGCTTTCTAATCTTCATCATACCGTGGTTCACAACTCATGGAACAATAAGCACTTAGAGGCCGTAAATCTACGTAAGAGAACTAACCTGAGGCTAATGACTTACGTCTTATTAGCAGAGAGGAAAAAGTTGAATATGAAGGCCAACTTCGTGAAGATTTTTTTGACACTGGCAATGGCGGCTTTCGCCGTCCCGATCTTCCCCCGAACCATCAATCCCAAGGGCGACTTAGCCGGCGCAGTCCGGCATGAGCTCGTGATGTTGCCCTACTACAGCGTCTTTGACGATTTCCAATTTACCGTGGATAACGGCACCGTTACGCTGGCCGGCGATGTGACGCGCCCGGTATTAAAATCGGACGCTGAGAATGTCGTCAAACGTATCGCGGGCGTTACCAACGTGGTGAACAACATCAAGGTTCTGCCGCTTTCGTCATTCGATAACCGGATTCGCGTGGCAACCTACCGGTCTGTGTTCGGTTATGCCGGTCTATATCGCTATGCGATGGGCGCCAATCCATCCATTCACATCATTGTGGATAACGGTCACGTGACGCTGAAAGGTGTAGTGGCGAATCAGGGCGACAAGAACCTCGCCTACATCCGCGCCAACGGTGTTCCGGGAGTCTTCTCGGTGACGAACGACTTGCTGGTGGCGGGAAACAGCTAACAAACCGAATTCAGAATTCAGAAGCCAGAATTGGCCGCCGGTCACATCCCGATCGGTGGCCAATTTGTTTTTCGGCTACTCTTGAACCCTCACTACTAACACCGAGCATGGCGCATTCCAGGCCACCTTGGTCGACACGCTTCCGAGGATGCTGTGTTTCATCTCAGAAGCGCCTCCCGCGCCCACCACTACCAGATCATAGTCCCCTTGATCCGCCTCGCTCAGGATTTCATTGGCGGGGTTGCCCTCCCGAATCGACGTTGTCACTCCCGGATGATGCTCCAGCACGCGGATCCGCGACTCGGCCAACAATTCCTCCGCTTCCAGCCGCAATTCGCGCGACAATTGGTTGTTCTGGGCCGCTTCCGGATCGGGGCTTTCGGGCGACTGCTCGGCGGGCGGTTCATGCGGCAGCCAGAGCGTCTCCTGAACATGCAGTAGAGTAATCTCGGCCGATTCAAGATCAAAGAATGAACTCAGGGCGTCCAGCGCTTGCTCGGACCCCGCCGAACCGTCCACTGGCACCAGCATCCGCATGCCTCTATCGCCGGGCGGTTCACGCCCCACCAGCACGCAGCCCGACGCATGTTCCACTAAACGGCTGGCGACCGGACCCAGGCCGGCGGCCGACCGTGTATCGCGTCCCTTGGCGCCGATCACGGTAATATCATAGTCCTCCGCGTCGTGCATGATCACATTGGCCGGCGATCCGCTCTCGGAAAGCGTCAGCGCATCGATACCTTCCTCGGCGAGTATTTGCTTGGCTTCTCCTAGAATGCGCCTGGTCTCCGCCGCCACGCGGTCCTCAATGGATCGACGGGCGATGTTCCCGGATTTGGGCGAGCGAAGCTCGGGAGCGACATAGAGGACGTCCACTTTCCGATCCTCGCTCGAGAGCAAACGGCTGGCCGCTCGCATCGCCGCAATGGATTCCTTGGATCCGTCGGTGGTGAGAAGTACTCGCATAGCGCCGCCCTAATTCTACGCCAATGAGTACGTCCCCGCGCTGATGCCACAACCAGGGATTTCTCACGAACTCGTTATGTAATCGAACAAGCTGGTCTTGGGCAACTGCGACCGGGATACCAGGGCGGCCTGCTGTGCAGTCTGCCCCTCGGTTAATTGAGTAATCGCGGCTGCCTCGTCGGCATCCTGCATCCCGCTTAGCTGCGTCTGCAGTTGCGTAATGTTGTTCTGAGCGTCGTTCGAGGCACTGGACACCTCATCCTGAACGTTGCCGTAGAATGCCAGTTGCTGGTTGAGGTATGTGTCGGCAGTTTGCACATCGCCCAATGCTGAGCTGACTGCGCTGGCGCCGCTGTTGTTCAGGAGTGCTTGCCGCAGATTGTTGATTGACGTGAAGACGTTCTGCGTTGCATCCGGACTGTCAAAAATGGTCTGCGCGTTCAGAGACACCGCAAACTGAGATCCGTCCGAAGCTTGTATCTGGCGAGTTGCAGCCGTGCCCTGATACGCACTGATCGGGGAAGGTTGCGTCAGGTCGATACTGTAAGGTGCCTGCTGATCGCTGTCGCCGCTGAATATGTAACGCCCCCCAACCGTGGTGTTGGCAAGACCCACCAATTGCTGAAGCACGGTACCCAACTGGTCCGCTACGTTTTGGGTGGTATCGCCCGATGCAAGATCGCTGGCCCCTTGCGTGCCCAGGGACTCCGCCTGTTCCACCAGGCTAACCGCGTTTTGCAGCGCGGTTTGGGCGGTATTCACTTCGGTTGTCACCAGNNGGCGCGTCGGAAACGACGTTGATTTTCAGACCGCTGGTGAGTTCTGTCTGCGCTTGCTGCTCCCGCTGCTCGATCTGGTCCAGACCCACCAGAAAGCTTTGTGAAGAGGCACTGAGAGGGCTAATCATGCGTACTCCTTAGGTGATGACGGCCATTAAGGTTTCAGTCAATTCGTTCAAAACGGTAAACATTTTCGAGCTTGCTTCGTAGGATTTCTGATAAGCCATCAGGGTTTCAGCCTCTGAATCGAGCGACACGCCGGATACCTGCTGCCGCAACGTTTGCGCCTGCGTAAGCAGGCTTTGCTTGGTGGTTTCGGTGTTTGTCGCCGACGATACATCATTCCCTACCTGCCCGCCGATATTGCCGTAGTACCCGTCGAAGGTATAACCGTCCACGCCCGTAGCGTTTTGCAATTGGGCCAGGGCCAAGGCGTTTCCATTTCCACCCGGGGCCCCCGGCAGCGCCGCGGCAATCTGGTCCGTCGTCAAGGGATTCACCGCTAGTGTCTGGGCGGCTCCCTGCACCGGGTCGTAAGTGAATAGATCAGTCGTTGGCGCCGCGCCGTTCTGGTCAATGCCGTTGTCGAGCGCGCTATTCACTTGGTCCGCAACGCTCTGCGCCAATGTGTTGAGGCTGTTGATGTACCCCGGAATGACGTTGTTATTGTCATCCAGCACCGCGCTCAACTGGCCGCCCGTGATCTGACTGGTGATGTCAGTGCCCGTGCTGCTCAATACCGCCGTCTGGGGCGTAGAGAAATCCCCCTGGATGTCGTTCGCTTGATCTCCCACCACCAGCGGCGTCTGGCCGCCCAGCAACACGGTAACGGTTCCATCCGGCTGCTGCAGCGTCGTGAAGTTGACGTACTGCGAGAGTTGTTCGAGCGACGAGTACAGTTGCGCGTCCACTCCCGCATTGACCGTACCGGATGGGTCCACTCGATTCTGGGAATTCACCTCCGCAATGGTAGAGGCCAGTTGATTAATGTTACCGATAATGCTTTGGGCTTGCTGGTTCAAGTTGGTTCCTTGATTCAACAAACCGTTTGCCGAGTCATTAAACTGCTGCGCCACGGTAGTCGCTGCGTTTAGCACGGCCTGCCGTTCAACCGCACCGTTTGGGTTCACGCTGAGCTGTGAAAAGCTCGAAAACAGAGCGTCCATGGCTGGGGCCACCCCGGATGTGCTGGACAAACTGAAATACGACTGTACAGGCGTAAGATCGGCGACCTTTTGTGTGTAATATCCCAGCCCCGTCTGCTGCTGCTGCACGGCTTGTTCTGCATATTGGTCCCGGGAACTTTGCATAGGACCGGCCTGCACGCCGCCCACCAGCCCCTCCGTCAGATCCAGCGGTTGCGCTACAAAGGTTTGCGTCTGCTCTACATAGCCCGGCGTGTTGGCGTTCGCAACGTTGCTCGAAACGACGGTCATGCCGTCCTCGAATGCTCTCAGCGCATTCGACGTGTTCTCGATCGCTGCAAAAAGATTACCCAATTGCCACCACCTTGCCGGACCGAAACGGAGCCGGCGGAATGGGAACGCCCTGGACGCTATAGTGTGCCGGCTCATCGTCGACACCCGTAGCTACCAGCCGCGCCCAGCCTTGATAGAACTTGCCCGCGCCTTCCAGCAGGGCGTTTACTTCCCGTAACTCACGGCGCAGACCTCCCATTTCCTGTTCTAATAGCCGCCGCCACTCGAGCGCCACAAGTTGGCCTGAGGCGAAACCCACCTCCAGCGTTTTCAGGCATTCCACAGCCACCCCGAGATCTGAGGTGCTGCTGTCCATCGCCTGGATGGTGGGCGACCGCAGTTTCATCCGAACTTTGTCCAGGCTCCGCCGAGCCTGCTTCACCTTATCCAGTTGCCACTTGGCGTCAGGTGTGTTGTTCCAACGTTTCAAACGTAGTTACCATTCAACTGCATGCTGGCCTCGATGATGCTGTTACTCAATACCGCTGCAGCCACATGATATCCGCCACTTGCAACTGACGCGCTCAGTGAGGACAGCTTGGAAATATGGGCTGCGGAATCCTCAGAAATTGCCCCCAACTTCGCCAGACTGGAAAGCTGCACTTGATCCGTCGTGGCGGATGCCGGCGCACCCGAGACCGACCCACCCGCGGGCACCCCACTCTTAGCCGCCGGTGGAACGCTGGAGGCCCCTCCTACCGCATTTGCTCTTCCGCTAACATCGCTAATTTTCATGGCTTAATCCCACGATGAATGCCTGCTCCATCGCCACGCCTACCCTTCCTATCGACCACGCCGTCGGTGTTCTTAGGGAGTAAGTTAAGACAGCATCGGGTGATATACCACGAGTGTTACCGAACCGCGACCGTGAGGGAGTCGGTGCCTTTCACGGGTTCTTAAGGCAGTTGGTGCAGCAGCGTCAATTCCCCAAGGGTTTATCGAGCATCCCATTCCGAACCGCGACCGTGAGGGAGTTCCCATGGGCCTGCTGGCCCACCAAAGGTGATGAAGACGCGCCGTGGCGCACGCACTCTGCGTGCCGCGTTCACAC
>PMUN01000383.1 GCA_003166875.1 Bryobacterales bacterium
GTCGATCGACACCCGCGCCGAGAGCGCGAATGGGGCTGAACGAATTCAGGGCGTGGGAGGGATCGGCGTCAACGATGATGTTCTGAGGCGTGGCGGACGGCGCGATGGAGAGCAGCGCGGCCAGGCCATAAGAGACTATTTTGGATTGCGTCATTCTGTTTCATGATACGTCCTGAACATTTGGCACGAACGGTCAGGCACCGACTCCCTCACGGTCGCGGTTCGGTAACGCTCTACTTCCGTTCCACCACAATCAGCCAGTGCGCGCTTTCTGAATCGGGGTCATCGATGAAGGCATCTTCGCGATCGAGGATGTGGAAGCCTGCCGCTTCGAGCTCTCCGGCGGCGAGATCGGACGAGAGGACATGATTATCGGTCTGCTTTTCGCGTGGACGTTTGGCGGTCCGAAGAGGCGTGTTGTCCAGGATCACCAAGCGCCCGCCGGGCTTGAGCGACTCTCGAATGTGCTGCAGCATAGATTGATATTGCGGCATTTCGTGATAGGCATTCACGATCAAGACGGCATCCAGGGTCCCTTGCGGGAGCTTCGGGTTATCCTCAGCGCCATGGATTACAACCGCGTTTTTCACGTGCTGCTTTTTGAAGTTAGCCTTGGCCAGACGCAGGCCCCAATCCTTCTCGTCGACGATGTCTTCGCAATAGACTTTGCCGGCCTGTCCCACCACGTGAGAGAGAATCACGGAGAACTCGCCGGCGCCACAACCTACGTCGGCAACCTGGCTGCCCTGGTGAATGGCTAGTTGCCGGACAATGTCGCCCATGCGGATTTCCTTCAGCCGATCGTTTTTGGGATAAAGGCTTTCCACCAGTTGCTGTACTGAATCCTGGGCACAGAGGGGAAGAAGAAAGCAGGTGAGAAGGAAGAGGCGGCGCATGTTGGAATAATAGACGAAGCTGGAAGGATGTTTCTTCCAGATTTACTTCGCGCAAGCCGGAGGCTTACGCTACTGCGGGAATCCGGGGCTCGATTTTACTTCCGCGATTTGCTGATCGTGGCGCAAGTTGTGCAGCGGGATGTAGATGAGCCACTGGTACGCGTTCAACGTTCCGAAGACGGGGAACGGATGGTCGACGGTGTGCTCTTTCAACGGCACCTCGGTTTCCTCGATGAATTTGATCGCTCGGGCGCGCTGTTCCTTATAGCGCTGGATCACTTCTTCGCGGCTGATTTTGGCATGGGGTTGAATCGCTTCGGGCGCGGTGGCTTTGTGAGTGCGATCCACCATCACCTTTTCCAGAAACTCCGTTTTGCCGCGCGTTTTGGTTTCCCAATCCGGATTGGGCGGAGAATCGACCGCGCGTTGTACGGAGGCAAACAGTAAGGCCTCCCCGAGCATAATGTGCTCGGCCGTTTCGCCGACTGACCAGCGGTCCGGGGCTGACTTGTAAGTCCACTGCGCATCGGTGAGGCCGTCGACTAGCGCCAGAAATTCTTTCTGGGAATCCTGGAGGAGTTGGATGGCGTGGGCGCGTTCGGCGGGGGTGAGCGCGGCGTCGGCTGCGTGCAGCGTACAAGCCGTGGTTAATATCGAGAGCGCGAGAATTGATTTCATCTTGACTCCTTGCGTTCACACGAGTGTGAACGCGGCACGCACGAGTGCGTGCGCCACGGTATTCAGTATACGTTTTGTGCCAGGTGTTTTTGGAGCAGGCGGCGTTCGGGCTCGGTGCATGCGCACTCCAATGCCGATTTGTAATACGCGGCGGCTCTTTTTTGATCGCCCAGTTCGCTGGATAATTCGCCCAGCGTGGCTGACAGCAAATGGTAATTCGCCAGCGCGGGGTGATGCTGGATTTTTTCGCCACCTGGATCAGCCAGGCTGAAGGATTCGCGGGGATGCCTTGGAATGGCCAGAGCTCCAGCGCTTTGAGCAAGGCATCCTGCACCACTTCCTCGGCCAGATCCAGGCGGCGGGGTCCAAAGATCCGCGTGAGTGTGGAGACCAATCGTCCCGACTGATGCCGGAACAAATGGTCGACCACTAACGCGGAATCGTTCAAGTTTTTTCGATCTGGCGCACTTCGATGGTGCCGAATTCCATGTGTGGGCAGGTTTTGGCGGCCTCCACGGCCTCGTCATAGTTGGCGGCTTCAATGACGAAGAATCCGCCCACCACTTCCTTAGCCTCGGCGAATGGACCATCGATGACGGAGGGCTTACCGTTCTGTTTCTGGAGTACGCGGCCTTCCCCATCCATAAGTTTCTGGCCGCCGGTGGCTTTGGTCCGCCTCCAGTCTTGGTACTTATGCATGAGTTTTTGCAGTTCCTCGGGGCTGGAGCCGTTGACGGCTGCGCGGTCGCCTCTGAGCAGCAGGATAAATTGTGGCATCTTGTTTCTCCTTTCACCGGCTAGACGAAGGGAGAGCGGCGAAATCGACAAGGGCCCGAAGAAAACTGTGGCAATGACAAGCCGGAGGCTTGTCCCACGGCTATTTCGCTTTTTTCTGCTTCTGTTGGCCGACGCGGATCTTGAAGTGCAGCTGCTTGGCTTCCAGGAAGGCCTTGTGATCGTGGCGCGCGACAGCATCAGTCAGAAAGTTCTCCACGCTGGCGCCCTTGGGAAGGACCACCATCACGGTGAAATTCTCGTTGCACTCCGGGCAGAAGGGGCGGAACCGCTTGACGTTGGGAATTGCCATAACAAATTCAGGATATCACAGAGGCATTCCTAGGTTGATAACCTGCTCGCCGATTGGCAATTGGCGCAAGCTGGGCGGGTTAACAACCCGCCGCAGGATGGCATCCTGCCCTACAATTACCACACAATGGGGCCATGTCACTGAGCGCCGTCCAGCGAGCGCGGATTAAGCAGGCCATCAAGACGGCGGTGGCGGGCGTGGCGTCGCTGTACGCCGCGAAACTCTGCAGATTGCCGGAAGATTATTGGGCGTCGATCAGCGCGCTGATCGTGATGCAATCGAGCGTAGGAGCGACGGTCAGCGCCTCCTGGACGCGCCTGGCGGGAACCGCGGTGGGCGCGGTGGTGGGCGGTATTTTTGTAGCGATGTGGGGCGTGAATGTGCTGGCGTTCGGGGCGGCGGTTGCAATCGCATTTTATCTCTGTTCGATATTGAAACTGGCGGAGAGCCAGCGGCTGGCCACGGTAACGGTGGCGATTCTGATGCTGGCTGGGCGCGGGAGCGCGACGTGGATCATCGGGCTGCATCGATTTCTGGAAGTGTCTATTGGGATACTGGTTGCCTTGCTCATTTCGGTGGTGCTGTGGCCATCCGGAGCGACGGGGAAGTTACGCAAAGGAATCGCCGCAGTGCTGGGAAGCCTGGAGGCGATGTACCAGACCGTGAGCCGCGGCTACCGCACAGGAACAACGGTTGCGATCGAGGAGCTGAGGTCGCGGCTGGAAGATACTCTACGCGGCAACCAGGGGCTGCTGCGCTATGCAATCTACGAACGCGTGAGTGCGCCGCAGAATCACGAATTGCTAGTCCTGCTGATGGATCACGTGGACCGGATCTTTGATGCCGTGGCAGCTTTGGAACTTGCCACGCGCGGCAGCGCCGGTGATTCTTACTTCCAGAATTTCGCGACGGAGCTGGAGCAATTGGAGACCAGGATATCGGCGGCGTTCGAGTGGCTTCAGACCAGCGTAGCTGCCTGGAGGTTCGATCGGGAGTGGCCGGATCTGGCGGCAGCAGTGGGGGATCTGGATGAGAAAGCGGCGACGTCGCGGAAGTCGGGTACGTCGCGGAGTTATGAATTAGAGGAGATTCTGCGGTTCTATTCGTTTCTTTTGAGTTCGAAGAATTTGGTGAGGGAACGGGAGCTGGGGCGTGGAGTGTTGAAAAGGAGTAGTTGAATCGGGGCCAACACTTTCCTGAGAGTCGCGTCTAATGGCTATCATGCATACCATCCTGCAGGATCTCCGCTATGCGGCGCGCATGCTGCGCAAGAACGCCGCTCTGACCATGGTGATCGTACTTTCGCTCGCGGTTGGAATCGGCGCGAACACGGCTATCTTCAGCGTTGTGAATGCACTGCTTCTCAAGCCTCTGCCTTATCCCGAGCCCGACCGGCTAGCTATCTTGTGGCTGCGATCGCCGGGGATTGGTATCCCGCAGGACTGGCCGTCGCCAGGGCAGTACATGGACATCAAAGCCGAGAATCACTCGTTCGATGAGCTTTCGATTTCCATTGGAGGCAGCTTCAATATGACGGGTCTCGATCATCCGGAGCGCCTGGAAGGGATGCGCGCTTCCTCCACCTTGTTGGATATGCTTGGAGCGAAGCCGCTGCTAGGCCG
>PMUN01000315.1 GCA_003166875.1 Bryobacterales bacterium
TCCGCGACCACCGTATCCTTAAAGACCGACAGGTCCAGGTCCGCCAGCCCCGGCCCGATGAACGTTCCCCGGCCCAGATTCCCATAGGTGCCCGCGGCCGGCAGAACGAAAGCATTCGGATTAAACCATTCATTCGGGCTCCCCAGGATCACAGGGCCGGTAAAGGAGGGATTCAGCGAAGGGCGATCCGGATTTCTGGTATCGCCGTCACCGGANNCCGAACGGCAATTCGTAATGGCTGGAAATGCTGGCTTGGTGGGTTATGTTCAGTGCGGCCAGTCCCCAATCCCTCGCGAGATCGTTCCGATCCAGTATCATTTGCGCTTGATTCTGGGCCTGGGCTCCCGTCAGACCGGAATTCAAATCCAGATTCTTGGACCACGTGTAGTTGGCGCGAAAATCAAGACCTTGCGCCAGGCGGCGCCTCACATCCACCTGCAACGCGTTATAGCTGGAGTTGCCTTCCGTATACCAGAAGAATCCCGCTCCCAAATAAGGGTTGGGCCTCGACTCCACCGGGATGTATTGCGCGCCCTCCGGCACGGTGCTTTTGGTGGCGCCGGGCGTGCCACCCGCGGTGCAGCCGTTTGCGTTGGAACAGACCGACGCTGGAATCGTGTTGGGATCGATGCTCAGCAGGCCATGGTATCCATGCGAGCCGACATAGGCCAGCCGAAGAACTGTGTTTTTGTCAAGCTCCTGCTCGATGGTGAAATTCCATTCCTGAACCGTTGGAGTTTTGGCGTTTGGCTGTACTCCCTGAGGCGCGAAGATGGTGCAGGGTTGCGGAATGCCAGGGCCGCAGGAGGCCGCCGGAGGAACACCCGGCGTGACCGGCAGGACGGAAGCCAGTGGAACGCCGGCGTACGAGACCGATCCGTTATACGGAGGCAGCGAGTTCAGCAGAAAACTGAGGTCGTCGATCAGAGAATAATAAGTGCCGAATCCCGCGCGGATTGAGGTTCTCCCGTTCCCGAACGCATCCCAGGCCAGTCCGGCTCTCGGACTGAACAGCCGCGTCGCGTTGTTCTGAGTGAAGGCCGAGCCACCCACGCGCGGAGTAGTGATCAGGACCCCGCTCGCATCCGTCAGGTAATTGGAGGCCCTTCCGGATTCCTCGTTCCAGCCCGTCGTAAATTCGTGCCGAAGACCAACCTGTAGCGTGAGATTGGTCCGCAATTTGATGGCATCCTGGAAATACCAGGCGCCGGAGAAACTTCTCCAACCGAGCTCATTTGCATCCGGCACAACTTGAAACGTGCTCACGGTTCCTCGCAGAAATGTGGTCAAGCTGGTAAAGCTGGCTTGCCCCAGTTGGCGCGATGCGGTGTCTTCATTGTCATCCAGCCGCTGGAACCAGGCTCCGAAACTGATCTGATGCCTTCCCGCCGTGATGGCGACGCTATCGGAATATGTGAAGAGATTCCGGCGATTCCAGACGCCCGCGGCGTTGTTCGGACCTGCCGAGGTTATGGCGGCCAAACCGGTAGTGGTTGTACCGCCTCCGATTACGATCCCGCCGGGGCCCTCCCCTTCGACGAAAGAGAGGCTGGACGGAAAGGAGGCGAGGGGCGAGGAGTCCAGATTGAATCCCGCGCGCGAAAAGCCGGCGCGGAATGTGTTCAGAATCGACGGAGAGATGATATGGGTTTCCTCCAAGCTGGCCACTTGCATCCGAAGCGTGGTGTAAGACGCGAATAACGGGTCGGCCAGAGGAATCAGGCTATTGCCGTCATCGATGGTATAAGCCGCTGAAAGAGTGTCCCGAACCCGGAGGATATAGTCCGCCCGCAGCGTGCCGAAGTCCTCGCGGATGGATTCTTTGGGATTGTTGTAGGACAGGGCCGTTCCACTGGGCAGTCCGTTGGCCAGCAACTCCGCACCGTTTGAGTTGGGCCAGAAGGACATGTACGGCAGCATGGCGGGATTGAGCTTCGAAACCTTGGTCTCCACACCGGACGCGTTCGGCAGGAAGCCCAGGCGCGCCTCCGCGTCGGGTACGACGCTGACGCTGCTCACCGCAAGCGACTGCCGGAAGCCTTCGTAATTGCCGAACACAAACAGCCGGTTTTTCTTGAGCGGCCCTCCGAGCGCGCCTCCAAATTGGTTTCTGCGGAAGGGAGGGACGAAGGCTTGGTCAAAGAAGTTTCGCGCATCCAGCGCGCTGTTTCGAAGAAACTCAAAAATGGTTCCATGCAGGACGTTGGTCCCGGATTGGGTCACAACATTCACCTGGGCTCCGGATCGCTTTCCGTATTCGGCTCCGTAAGTATCCGTCAGGACGTTGAATTCACGGACGGCGTCAATTCCCAATAACTCCCCGCTTACACCACCCGGAGTCACGGCGAGCTGGCTGGAACCGGTATACTCGATGCCGTTCAACAGGAACAGGTTGTCGCCGGGCCGCCGCCCCGCTACCGTAAACGTGTTTCCGTCGCTGGTGCTGGTGTTGGCGCTTTTCATCGCGCTGTAGTTAATGGCNNTTCGCCGATCTCGAGCTTCAGATTCACCACCGCTTGCTGGCCGACCTCTAAGTTGATCCCGGTCCGAACAGCCGCCTTGAAGCCCGTCTTTTCCACCTTCACTTCCTGGCGGCCCAAGGGGAGCCCGACGATTGTGAAGTCGCCGGTTTCGACGGTTGTGACTGCGCGGGTGGCTCCCGTTTCGAGGCTTTTTACCGTTACGGTTGCGCCTCCCACGCCTCTGCCGGAGGGATCCACGACCTTCCCGGATATCGACGCGGCCACCTGAGTCCACGCCAGCGTGAAGGTCGCAATCAATCCGAGACATAGGCGGAGTACACGCATCCAGGCACGCAGGCAGTTACTCTTGCACGGCTTGTTCAATAGATCCTTCCATCGGAATCTTCGTTAGAATTTCACTATATCTTCTAACCGAGGAACACGGCGATGTTACGCGCGATGTCCCCGCGGCTGAACGAAAGGTACCCCCGTGAAGTTGTGAAAAAATCGGAAGAATCGTAGAGTTGGCAGACGGAAGCGTCTGCCCGACATTGACGTGCAAGGTTTTGCGATCTGGGTGGGGCAGGCGCTTTCGCCTGCCAACCGATTCTTTCACAGCTTCCGTACCACAGGGTATACGCGCCGGCCCGAGCCTAAGTTAGGCCCCGCTCATTCCTCGCGAGTTCGGCGAAGTTCAATCACGACTATTTCCGGCGGACAGTTGTACCGCACAGGCAGAAGGGAGGCTCCGACTCCGGCGCTGGTGTAACCTTGCAGCGCTCCGTGACTCCAGCTCCCATAGGTGTACTGATGCGGGCACGCCGCGTTCCGAAAGGGTGCGGCCCACGATCCGCGAAACGGTTTGGGCAGTCGGATCTGGCCGCCGTGTGTGTGACCGCAAAGATAGAGGTGTATGCCGGCTCGGTGGGCGTCCTGATACATCTCGGGCGTATGAGCGAGCAACACTTTGAAACCATCATTCGGAACATCTGACAACGCGGCGCCAAGGTCATCACAGCCGTAATAATGGGGATCATCCACACCAGCGATCCACAATCCCGACCCATCTGAGCGCAATTCCGTCGCATCATTTATGAGCATGTGGACGCCCATCTTTCGAAATTCCAACGCGACCTCCGCCGGGTCATGATTGCCGAGAATTCCAAGGACACCATATTTGGCACGGATAGCGCCGAGGATCAATCGCATCCGCGGATAGACCTTTTCGCACGAGCCGAAGATTTCGAAGCGGTAGTCACCGGTCATTACGCAAACATCGACGGGCAAAGTACCCACGATCTCGGCGGTACGCTCTGCCAAACCGTCGACTCCATCGATGTGGAGATCTGACAAATGCAAAATGCGAAAACCGTGGAACGCGGCCGGCAGAGAGCTGAACTCGAAGCAGAGCGAGCGGACCACCGGCTGCCGGGCAGCACGCAAACCAGCCTG
>PMUN01000433.1 GCA_003166875.1 Bryobacterales bacterium
GAGTGCGTGCGCCACGGGGCGTCTTCATCACCTATAGTGGGCCAGCAGGCCCATGGGAGCGACTTACTCCACCACGTTCCGGCCCCACTGGAATCCTGGGCCGATCGAGAAGCGGACCTCATTATGGCCCGGCAGCAGATCACTCATCATGTTGTCGTGGACGAAGTCCGCTTGCACACGAATGGAGAAATGCCGCGCAATATTGAGTTCGAATCCGCCTCCGAATCCGTAATAGTACGTCCAGTCTGTCTTCTTCCCGGAAGGCACCAACGCAGATATAATTCCGGCGGCAATCGGATCGTCGGGGTGAGGCGTCGCGACCACATGCAGGGCTCCCAGGTCCGGCCTGACGAAAAGCGTCACAGCCGAAAAGTGGCGATAGGAAATCTGCGGGCCGACGGCGTAGTTTTCTGTGCGCGTGTTGGTGGGCACGGACAGTCGATAGCCAGCGGGAATTAGGCCGGCAGTTGCCATTTGTCCCAGCTCTGCGCCGAGCGTTTGCTGCAGGGAGGGAATTAGCATAGTCGGAGTAAGTGACGTACTGCCGTTACCGATGGTGTAGTCGAAGCCTCCGGAAAGCCACGAAGTCAGGCGCACGCCCGTCTGCAGATTAAAACCTTGTTCATTCAGATTGAGCATCGGCGTGGTCAGGTTCATGAAGCCGCCATACACGTCGTACCGTCCCACGTAGGCTTGCTGGCCAAAAACAGGCAGGGTCAGCACGAGAAGTAAGGAAATGATAGTTAAGATCGCACGCATTTATTTCTCCTTCCAATTAGTTGAATGTCTGTTACAACAGCAATCGATGCACCGTTACGCAGAGTCGTTCCATTCCGTCCGCGCTGCTGGCTTTATATAACTCATGGCACGTTCGGTAACAGCACAAATGGTCAGGCTGGGGTTCACGCCCAAGTTGGCTCCGAGCACTGAGCCATCGCAGATATACATGTTCTTGTACCCAAAAACGCGATTCCGATGATCCACTACTCCATTCGCCGGCGAACCGGCCATCGAGCAACCGCCCAGGATGTGCGCAGTGCCGGGAATATCGAAGAGGATCTCCGTAACCATGCTCATAGGAACTCCGCCGATCGACTGCCCCAATCTCCGCGCAAATTCGTTGGCCTGCGGAATGAACGTCGGGATGCGCCGGCCTTGGCTCACCAGCACCTTCCGGAAAGGCCGGTACCACGGGCGCCGGAGCCGCATGTCGATATGGCCGTCCAGGGTCTGCATGCATAACAGGATGATCGATTCGCGTGCCCAACCAAATGGCTGCAGACACCGAACGGTCCTGAAAGGATGGCGCAGCAATGAACCGGCGAGATTCGCTAGCCATAGCAGAATCCGACTCCAGCCCGGACGTCCGCCGGTCAGCATTGTGCCCAGCAGGCCCATGGCATCGGAGCCTTTGGGGTAGCGGGTTGCTTCGATATGGGTGTGATCGTCGAGCTGGATTCCGGATCCGATGGCGATGCCTTTGGATAGGTCCTCGCCGTAGCCGGGCGCCCGCACGCCAATTAACGATTCAGCATTGGTGCGCACGCGATTTCCGAGTTGATCGCTGAGGGCGGGCAACGAGCCGTTTTCTTTCAGGCGGAACAAAAGATCCATGCTGCCGAGCGCCGAGCATGCGAAAATGACGCCGCGACAGGTAAACCGGCGGCGAGGCGCGCCGAGCCAACTGGTGGATTTCACCGTGCGAACTTCGTAGCCCGCGCTTCCGTCCGCTTTAGCGTCGAGTGGCGCTACGTCCACCACTCTGGTCTCGGCGAATACCCTGGCGCCGTGTTTTTCGGCCAAGTAGAGATAGTTTTTGTCGAGGGTGTTCTTGGCGTTGTAGCGGCATCCCAACATGCAGCCTCCGCAGCCGATGCAGGTTGCGCGCTCGGGACCCTCGCCGCCGAAATACGGATCGGGGAAGGTCGCTCCACCCGGCTCTCCTTGAGGCGGCTCAAAGACAGCAACGTTGGTGCGATAGTAAGTCTGGCCCACTCCCGCCCGATCCGCTGCCTGCTTCAGGATCCGATCAGCCGGGCCCAGAATCCGGTTCTCGTTCACCCCCAGCATGCGCGCGGCGGTCTTATAATGAGCCGGCATCTGGGACTGCCAGTCCGCGAGACCGGCCCAGCTTCCGCTGCGCCAGACGGAACCCTTCGGCTCGAGCAACGTATTCGCGTAAGTGATGGACCCGCCGCCCACGGCACAGCCGTGCAGGATCAGGACGTGGCGAAAGAGTTGGATATTGAAGAAGCCGCGCAGCCCAATCCGCGGCCGCCAGATCCAGCGCCGGAGAATCCAGCTCGAGCTGGGCAAATTCTCCGGCGTCCAGCGGCGGCCCATCTCCATGACCGCAATACGGTACCCTTTCTCGGTCAATCGATGGGCCGCCACGCTGCCGCCGAAGCCGGATCCGATCACGATGAAATCGAAGTCGCGACTGGCGGCGAGGCTCATTTATGTTCAGAAGACAAACTTCAATCCGAACTGGATTTGGCGGCCGGGAAACGCCGATGTGAACCCGAGCGGCGTATTGGGGCTCAGACTCTTATTTCCCTTCACGTCGAAAGGTCCGGTCACCAACAACGGATCGCTGGGCGAGAACTGATCGTTCACAGAACTGAAATTCGTGTGATTGAGCAGGTTGGTTGCTTCCGCAATGAAATCGAACTTGAGGCCCCGATCGCGGTTGATGAAAAACGACTTGGTGATGCGTGCGTCAAAGTCGTAGTAATCCGGCCCGATGCCTGTGTCCCTGGAAACGTACCAGGGCCGAGCATACAGCGAATCGCCCAGGGTGCCGTTCGTCGCGCCTGGAACGCGGATGGTGAATGGCAGCCCGCTATGCATGTGCACGATGGGCGAGAACGTCATGTCGGCGAGGATCCGGCTCCAGAACGATTCGCCCGTGCCGGCTTTGAAGGGAGTATTGTACACGCCGTTTGCGACGAAGTTTTGCCCGATGTTGTAGGCCGAGAGTCCCCGTTCCAGGTTCAAGCGCGTGGGGAAGAAGGATGCGAACTGGGAATTGAAATCGGTAACGTCGTCGATGGCTTTGCTGTAAGTGTAGTTGACTTGCATTTGGAAATGACTGGTGTAGCGCTTGTTCAACGAAGCCGTTAGCCCGTTATATTCCGAGTTGCCAATGGACGAATATGTGTTGCTTTGGATGATAGACGGATTGATGGGAACATACTGCGGTCCCCATACCGGGTCGATCACACCCGTTTCCTTGTAATTGGTCTCCTGATCCATCGGGAGATGAACGCCCTTGTATCTCTGGAATCCCACTTCCAATGACAGAGTATTGGTCAATTGCCTGGCGATGCTCAAGCTGCTCTGGATGGAATAGTTGTTCTTATAATTGGAAGCCAGATTGAAGATTACACGGCCGTCCGCGCCTGGCCCCACCGTGAGGCCGAGCGCGCTCAGATTCGCCTGGGTTAGCTGTCCGAATGGAAGGATGCCTTGCTGGACGCCGTATCCGTAGATCATCGCGGCATTGACGCCGGGCGAGTTGACGGCGCTGAACACCTGGTTGATGTACTTGCCGCTGTCGTTGAGAAGGTTCACCAGATAGGGAATCTGGAAGTTGACCGGGGAAACGAATATTCCTCCGCCGGCGCGGATTACGGTCTTCTGATCGCCAAAGGGATCCCAGGCGAACCCCAGCCGCGGCGAGAAGTAGATGTTGTGCGGGACAGGCGCGGGCTCGGCGTCATAGTCCAGTCGAACGCCATAGTTCAAGGTGAACCTCGGCGTAATCTTCCATGAATCTTGAACAAACGCACCCAGGTAGTTCGCCCAAGAGCTCCACAGCGGGTTGTTGAACCCTTGCCGGTAATCCACCGGAACGCCGAGCGCGTACGACTGCAGCGCGCTAAGGTTGGTGGCGGGCGGCCCGGTCTGCGGATATCCGTGCTGGACATTGAATTCTGCGAGAGCTAATTGAGCATTCGCCGGCAATATCCCGATCAACGGGATGGCGCCCTCATAAA
>PMUN01000241.1 GCA_003166875.1 Bryobacterales bacterium
GCGGCCGGGCGTCCGCTCAGGATCTCCTGCTTCAACCAGTCCGAATCCAGGAACGACACGGAGAGCGTATCTCCGTTCAATGAAACCTTTGCGAAAGCGTGTCCGGGAATGGCCCAGCCGGATGTGTCGCGCACCAGATCCGCATAAAGCGTGCCCTGCAGCTTGACCAACTGAACCTGGAAAAGCATGGTTGAGGCGGAGTCCTTCATGGACGTGTAGAGCGCCTGGTAGGTTTTGTTATCTCCCGCGCGGACCAGCAAAATGTCATCGCCGGTGGACGCCTGCCAGGTTCCGATCAGGCCCGCATTTTGAGTGACGGTCTCATCCGAATACAAAGGGGAAACCGACACCATGGAGCCGCAACCGGTCATCAAGAGAGCGACTGCCGGCATCCAAAGAATGAGCTTTTTCATATATTTCGTGTGCCTCCACTATGGAATAGCGACACCGGGGGCGGGAAATTGCACTTGGCTCAAAAAAANNAGATCGTGTTGCAGGCGCACGATGCCGATAGCCAGAAAAAGCAGGCCGGTAGCGAAGAAGTTCTTCATTTGTCTGTGGATGCTGCCGAAGATGAACAGGCAAGCCACCAGCGGCAGCAGCACCTCAAATACGCGCGCCTCGAAACCATTGCTTGCTAAAGCCGAAGCACTCAGCCCCAGCAGGAGCAGCGAGGTCAGCACGTGGCCGGGAATGACGAAGCGAAACGAGCGCGCGACGATGCGCATCTGCGGCAAGGAAAATGTCTCGCTGATCACTTGCAGCAGAAAATAGATGCCCGCATTGAAGATGAAGAAATACTCCACTTGGCCCCGGGTCCACGGGAAAGTTTCTTTCAACCAGTCGGCGTAAGGCTGGTGGAAGAGCGCGACACCGCTCAGCGCGATCAGCGTAAACCCAACTCCGAACCCGTAGAAGTAGCGCGAATCGGATGCTACACCCATTCGCTCCAGCACTTGTCCGACTACCAGGAACATGGCCGCGAAAGGAATCAAGTAGAAGTACACTTTACCCGGATCGCTCTCCAGCCATTCCAGCATCCCCGCGCGGAGCAAAGTGACCACCGAGAGCGCGGCCAATAAGAGCGAGAACATCAGCGAGAAGACGGATGATTTTGTGAAGTGACGCAGCCAGTAAACAGCCGGCAGCGACAGCGCGAGCGACCACCAAAGCTGCAGATTGGTGGTGTGGCGCGAGAAGCCGGCTTTGGCGATTAGCTCGAGCTTCTCCTGCCCCTGGGTAAGCGCGGTAAGCCAGCCGTATTCGCCCATCGCAATCACTAGCGCGACCGGCAGCAACAGACAAAATGCCAGCAGGTACGCCACCGCGATCCGATAGCGCGCCTGCTTCCACCAGCGGACTCCAAAAATCGCCACCGGCGCCGTGGCCAGCGACGCAACCAACACGGCCGGGGTTCCGCCGAAGCCGTCGTAGCGGAAAAGCGCCAACAATGTCGCTCCGACAATCAAAATCCAAGCTCCGAGATACAGGCTGACTTGAGTGAGTGAAAGCCGGCGGGCTTGCATGATCCAAGCATCTTCGCGTTCGATCAACCGGCCGTAGTTCTTGCGGAACCCGTCGTATTCGTACTCGGTCAAAATGTGGTCGCGCTTCCAGCCCTCCAGCTCGCGCAGATGTTGTTCGATTTTTCCCGCCAGCATGCGCCCGTAGGAAGCCGGATACGCGAGCACCGGCTCTCCGGCCAAATAGCGTTCCAGATCGTCGGCCATTTCACTCGCCGAACGGTAGCGCTCCTTCGGATTCTTCTCGAGCGCCTTGAGGCAAATGTTCTGCAGATCGCCTGGAATAGATTCGTTGAGCCTCCGGGGGAGCACCGGATCCCGTTCCTGGATCTCGATCATTTGCTCGCGGACGTCCTGGGAGTGGAAGGGCAGTGTTCCCGCGAGCATTTCGTAAAAGACCGTTCCCAACGAAAAGACATCGCTCGGGGCATCTAACGCCGCGCCGCGCACGTGCTCGGGCGAGAAGTAGTCCGGCGTGCCCATGATCTCGCCCGGCACGGTTAAGCGCCGTCCGGAGTCATCCGCCTGCAATGCCAGGCCGAAATCGAGAACCTTCGGCTCCAGATCGCTCCCCACCAGAATGTTGCCGGGTTTGAGATCGCGATGGATGGTGTGGTTTGCGTGCAGGAAACCCACGGCGCGCGCCACCTTCAGCATCAGTGCGGCCTTTTGCGGGAATGGGAGCGCGCGCGTTGCGTCCACCAGCGGTACGCCTTCCAGGTATTCCATCACGAAGTGCGGCGGTTCGTTCGCGGGGCCCAGACTATAAATGCGAACGATGTTCGGATGGCTCAGCTTGGCCAATGCGCGCGCTTCCCGCATGAACCGTTCCTGGAGCGTGGAATTGCCGGCATACCGCCGGTTCAGTGTCTTAATGGCTACCTGCCGGCCCAGAGCTTCATCCACGGCCAAATACACGCAGCCCATTCCGCCGCTGCCGATGGCTTTCAGAATCCTGTGCCCGGAAAGTTTTTCAGGCCCGGAGAGTTTTTCGGGCCAGCCTTCGACGCCGTCAGGTGGCCCCGCGCCCGCGGTTTCCGGATCTCCGCCGGCATCGAGCAGAGTCTCTAATTCCTCCTGCAGCTCCGGGGCGAGTTCGGGGTGACGGTGGCAGAATTCATCGATACCGATGCCTCCGCCGTCGGCATGCTGGTCTAAGAAATCGGCCAGCGCATTCGCGATGAGCTGCTCCTTCGCGGCTGCCGGATCGATAGACATCAGCTTTTGGCCAAGGCGCGGAAACGCTTTAGGGCCCGATGCAACAGCAGGGCGGTGGCCTCTCTGGACCGGCCCAGGCGCTCCGCCATCTCCTTGGTAGAGAGACCCTCCATCTTTGCCCACAGGATCACCTGGCGATATTCGCTGGGGAGCGTGTTGAGCCGCGCGAGCATCCCGTCCAACGCCTGCCGTTCCGCCATCAAGCGGCTGGGTGTGTGGCTATCGCGAGGCTCTGGTCCCGAGGGGTTGCTGCGCGAGCGGAAGGCCAACATTACGCCATCGCGCCGCAAGCGCCCCTGGGTGCGCGCCGCGTCGATCACCACGTGGTCCGCAATGGATGCCAGCCAGCGCAGGAAGCTGCCCGGCGATCGATATGCGAACTGCTGGATATCCCGAAAGGCCCGGAGAAAAGTTTCCTGCAGCAGGTCGTCAACCTCCACGGCGATCCGGAGTTGGTCGCTCATTTTGTAGTGCAGCAGCACAGCCAGGCGGCGGCGGTACTTGTCGAAGAGCCGGGTGAAGGCCTCCTGATCTCCAGCTTTGACTCTGGTGATGAGTCCAAAGGTGGAAGTGACCTCCTGCATAATAGTCTGCCTGATTGTACATATTACACAAGTAGGGCGAGTACGGCCGGTGGGGCGGTGGTGGGCTAAGGTGCGTGATGGGCGGTAGTGCCTGAAAGGTGCGTTTGGTCCTTAGCGGATTTTTTGCAAACGCCGAATCGTAGTTTCCAATTGACGGATGACGGCCTGCGGGTATTGCGATGCATTCGGTTTGCCCTGAGAGCGACCTTTGCGCATGTGAGCGTTCACAGCAGGCACAATCCAGTTCACTCGCATCTTTAGGCTATTTGCTTGCTGTGCGTAGTCGTAATTTTCAAAGATCGGGTCTTTCATGGTTTGTACTCCGTCACGTTATAATGGTGAACAATTGAAAAAGCCAGCCTGCTAGGGCTGGCTCTCTCTGAACTTTTGCACACCCAATTCAAGAGTAGCGCAGGAGTGTACCTAGTGACAAGCTCTCAGATTTTCCATCCGGTTGAAATCGATAATATCGAATTACGCCTTTCCGACCCAATCGTGTCCGACTCCACCATCGAAGAACTTTATCGTTTCGGAGCGCTGATGTTTGCAGAGATTCAACAACGTGGCTCTGAGACCGACAGAAAACTGGCGAATCTTCTCGGATGGTCGATTGCCAGCCTCGGCTTTGTAGTGCTCAAGTATTCACAAATGGCGGCAAATAAATCGCAACATGCCGTACTTATTATGGCCATGGTGCTGTCATTGGCCTGTGTGGTCATAGGTGGGCTGGCATTGCTCTCAAAGATGTGGCAGGCGCCTAGCGAAGACGATTGGTTTAAGGAAGAACTTTGGGATAGCCCCTCGATGCTGAGGCGCTACCATGTCGTCTCGATGCTTTCCGTTCACCAAACCAACGCCAGACGCGTCGCAAAAAAAGCCGACTGTCTTGGATACATTGAAGTGCTGATAGTCATCGACTGGTTGCTGATCCTTAGCGGGATTCTATTTTTTTAGCGGTCTCTTCTCTGGCACAGGGGGATCAAGTTTCTGTACCCAATCGGGTTTCTGTTGCGGCAATCGCCTTATTGGCTTGGTTCCCGGTTGCTGTCCTTGGTCCGGCTGTTGACTGGGTTGTTGGCTTGGCGGCGGTGGCTGAGGACTGCCCTGCTCATCTTCCGGCATAGGAGCAGAATATCACGAGAGCAATTCCGCGGGCAGTGCGCTAAATCTGTGCGCCTGGGGTTCGGGGGCTAATCAACCCCGAAGCAGTAAACGACTTGCGGCATAGTGGCCCCTCCCAGCGCATACTCGCCCGGCTTCAGAGCAGGCGTCGTTACCTTATAGGAAGACGCCCCGTACTTGGTGAACTCTAAGCCCAACACGCCCTCGGAAAGATCGGCCTTGGTCGAAGCGCCTAGTGGTGAAGCGTGGCCAGTCATGAATACGATCTCACGCTTCTTTTTCTTGGCGTGCAGCAGCCGCAAACCGTAAATGGTATTAGGATCGGCGGCAGAAACGGCCAGTGGTGACCGGACGACAAATTCGAGCGGCTCACCAGCCCTGAATCGTACCGGGGATTCACCGCCAGCGATCTCGGACGTTGTCTTCATTCCCATCACGATGAAGCCCGACGCTTTCGAGTGAATCGTAATCTGTTGGCGTTCAAGAGAGATGAGTTTGCCCGATTGGTCCTTGGGGATTCCATAGAAAATGTCATTGATCTCTGGCTCTATCGACACCTGAGCGAAAGCGCCTAAGAGGACGGATAACAGGAGACACGCAAATAGGCGCACGGTGCGACGCTCCTTTCAATGTGGCTGGATCGCCAGTATATCAGGGAGCGGAGCGGTTTGGTAGACTGGGGCGAGAAATAGAAAGGGTCCCATTGACGTGGGGCCTCTCTGGAAACATTCGAGCGCACTTGGATTATCCGCACGGAGTGTGTGCTTGGATGCCGTTCTTTGGTGACCGCTGCGGAGAGCTCTGGCCGCCACCGAGTTGCCGGTATATTTCAATGCCAACTGCCATCGCCAGGGTTTACACGTCTGAAGGCTTCGTGATCGCAGCAGACGGGCTGAAGACTCGGAGCGATACTGGTATGGTTGCCAGCAATTCCGAGCGCAAAATATTTGAAATCGAACAACCCGGAAGATGCCTCGCATACGCGTTTGCTGGCGCGGTACAACTTACCAGTCAGGATAGCGACGAAATACTATTCGATTTTATCGCTAGAACTAAAGAAGCGGCAGATCGACTCGCGAAAGAACGCCCTAGGAGTTTGTGGCACTACACAGAGAGATTGGCGGAAGAAATCGAGGCATCACTTGATCTGGTTAAGGAGGCAAGTGGGACATTTGATCCCGCACTAGAAAGCCAACAGACATATATCTTGATGGACGGGTATTACGGGAAACATCCAAAGCGCCTTAGCGTAACATTCAAGCATCACGCCCACGAGCCAGCGGAAGTGAATATTGCACCTGACAACTTTTTTCCCGGTCAGCCGATAGGGTATGGCTCAGAGGCGCTCCTTAGATTACTTAACAGCCAAGATCCGGCTTTTGCTGCTTACTACGTCAGCCCGCAAGATCCCAACAACGTAACGCTAGCTGAGGCCGTTCAAATCGCTGCGAATCGGATTCGAGCGCACCGCGATCCTGAAGCCATTAAGATTGACGAAAAGGCATGTAGTGCAGTTGGGGGAATCCTCCACATCGCCACGATCACTTATACGGGTGGTTTCCAATGGGCCCCTGGCTTTGGGTGGCCGGGAACGCTAGAGCAGATACTCCCGTAGCCGCCTTGGTTTTACG
>PMUN01000387.1 GCA_003166875.1 Bryobacterales bacterium
GTCACCACCGGAATCTGCGTGGTTTCGGGCGAAATCACCACCACTACCTACGTCGATGTGCCCCGCCTGGTACGCAGCGTGATTTACGATATCGGCTATACGGACGCGGCTATGGGCTTCGACAGCAAGACCTGCGGCATCCTCAATTCCATCCAGAGCCAATCGCCCGACATCGCCATGGGCGTGGATACCGGTGGCGCCGGTGACCAGGGCCTGATGTTCGGCTATGCCTGCGACGAAACTAAGGAACTGATGCCCATGCCCATCATGCTGGCCCACAAATTGGTCCGGCAACTGAGCGAGGTCCGCCGCGCGGGCCGTCTCGACTTCCTGCGTCCCGATGGAAAAAGCCAGGTCAGTATCGAATACGTCGATGGCAAGCCCAAGCGCATCGAAGCCGTGGTTGTCTCCACCCAGCATGACGACAAAATCTCCACCGAAGACCTCCGCCATCAGGTGAAGAAGCATATCATCGATCCAGTAGTGCCCTCTCACATGGTGGATTCTTCCACCAAATATCACATCAACCCCACCGGCCGATTCGTAATCGGCGGNNGGCGCATTCTCCGGCAAGGATCCCACCAAAGTGGACCGTTCCGCCTGCTACATGGCCCGCTATGTCGCAAAGAACCTGGTCGCGTCCGGGCTAGCTTCGCGCTGCGAAGTCCAGCTCGCCTACGCCATCGGCGTGGCTGAGCCCGTTTCCGTGATGGTGAATACCTTCGGCACCGGACAAGTGGAAGAAGAACGCCTGGTGGAGCTGATTCGCGAGCTGTTCCCGCTCACCCCCAAGGGAATGATCGATCATCTCAACCTCCGGCAGCCCATCTACCGCAAGACTGCCGCTTTCGGCCACTTTGGCCGCACCGAATCCAGCTTCACCTGGGAAGCCACCGACAAAGCCGAAGCGCTTCGGGAAGGCAGCAGGACTGCGGTCGCCGCGCAATAATAAACTTTTGAAATCGAGGAATTCATGCCAACCAACGCAACTGAAACCGTAGCTTGTGATGTAAAAGATCTCGCGCTCGCCGACATCGGCAAGCGCCGCATCGAATGGGCTTTCCAATCCATGCCTGTTCTGCAGAGCATTCGCAAACAGTTCATCAAGACGCAGCCCCTGCGGAATATCCGTGTGGCGGCTTGCCTGCACGTCACCACCGAAACGGCCAATTTGATGATCGCCCTCCGCGATGGCGGCGCCAACATCGTGCTTTGCGCTTCCAACCCGCTTTCCACGCAGGATGACGTGGCCTCCAGCCTGGTCCGCGATTACAACATCCCCGTCTACGCCATCAAGGGAGAAAATAACGACGTCTATTACTCCCACATCATGTCGGCGCTCGATCACAAGCCGCAAATCACTATGGACGACGGCGCAGACCTGGTCACCATTCTGCACACCAAGCGCCAGGAGCTTCTGGCCAATGTGATCGGTGGCACTGAGGAAACCACCACCGGCGTGATTCGCCTGCAGGCCATGGCCAAGGAGAAGGTGCTCCGCTATCCGATCGTCGCCATCAACGACGCCCTCACCAAGCATTTGTTCGACAACCGCTACGGAACCGGACAAAGCACCATTGACGGCATCATCCGAGCGACTAATATGTTGTTGGCCGGCATGACCCTGGTAGTCGCCGGTTACGGCTGGTGCGGACGCGGCGTCGCCATGCGCGCCCGAGGCTTGGGCGCCAACGTCATCGTCACCGAAATCGATCCCACGAAAGCCATCGAAGCCATCATGGACGGCTTCCGTGTGATGTCCATGGGTGAGGCAGCCGTCATCGGCGACCTGTTCGTCACCCTCACCGGCAACAAGAGCGTCGTCACCCGCGATCATTTCGAAAAGATGAAGAACGGCGCCGTCGTTTGTAACTCCGGCCATTTCAACGTCGAGATCGATCTGGATACTCTGGCTGGCATGGCCTCTTCCCGGCGTCCGGCCCGCGAGTTCGTGGAAGAATTCGCCATGCGCGATGGCCGCAAGATTTATGTCCTCGGCGAGGGCCGTCTCATCAACCTGGCCGCCGCCGAGGGACATCCCGCCTCGGTGATGGACATGAGCTTCGCCAATCAGGCGCTCTCTGCCGAATACATGGTCAAGAATCATGCCAGCCTGGAAAACCGCGTCTACGCGGTTCCCGAAGATCTCGACAAACAGGTCGCCCGCATGAAACTGGAAGCCATGGGCGTCAAGATCGATCGCCTCACGCCCGAACAGGAGCACTACCTGGCAAGTTGGAGCGAAGGCACGTAAGATAGGGGTTAGGGAGTTGGGACTAGGGGCTGGTCAGTGGTGAGCCACGCCAGCCACAATCCACTCTAACCACCTACAACTATGCTCGTCGAAGGCTGCAAGCACGAAATCGAAATCACCGTTCCCGTTGATGAGATCACCCGCGAGACCGATCGCGTAGTCGCCAACATTCAGCAAAAAGTCAGGTTGCCCGGCTTCCGCCCAGGCAAGGCCCCTGCCAGCCTCATCCGCACCAAGTTCGCCCACCAGGTCCGCGAAGACGTGCTCGAAAACCTGCTCCCCAAGTATTTCGACAAGCGGGTGAAGGAAGAAGAACTGCAAGTCGTCGGCCGGCCCAACGTCAAAGACGTCAACTTCAAGGAAGGCGAGCCGCTCAAGTTCAAAGCCGAATTCGAAGTCGCTCCTAACATTGAGCTAGGCGAGTATAGCGGCGTCACTGTACACTACGCGGAGCCCGAAGTCACCGACGCGGACATCGATAAGCGACTGGATGAAATCCGCGAACAGAAAGCCCAGTACGTGAATGTGGAGCCGCGCCCGGTCGCCGACGGCGACTACGCCGCAGTTTCGCTCGATAGCATCGCTGGTGTCGAGGAGCCAATCCATCAGGACGAAATGGTGCTCCACGTTGGCGACAAGGACACGCTGCCAGGTTTTTCCGAAGCCCTGCGCGGCATGTCGCCCGATGAAGAGAAGGAATTTGAGGTCACCTATCCCGAAGATTACGGGCAGGAGAAACTGGCCGGCAAAACCGTCAAGTTCCGCATGAAGCTCAAAATGATCCGCACCAAGGAACTGCCGGAGCTCAATGACGAATTTGCGCAGGACCTGGGCGATTACCCGGCTCTAGGCGACTTGCGCGAAGCCATCCGAAAAGCCATTTTCCACGAGCGCGAGTTTGCCGCTCAACAGAAAGCCAAGGACGAGCTCCTCGATAAGTTGATCGAGACCCACGATTTTCCGGTCCCCGAAGCATACGTCGAACGGCAGATCGAGGCCCAATTAACGAACCAGTTCAAAGAGCTGGCCGACCGCGGCGTCGATCCCGCCAAACTCAAAATCGATTGGGCCAAGCTCAAAGAACACCAGCGTCCCAAGGCCCTCCACGATGTCAAAGGCTCGCTCCTGATCGACAAAGTTGCCGAGCGCGAAACCATCCACGCCACCAACGATGAAGTGGACCACGAGGTCCAGCGCATCGCCAAACAAGAGCGCGAGCCCGTAGCCGCCACCCGCAAGAAGCTCGAAAAAGAAGGCCTGCTAGGCCGCATCGCCTACCGCATCCGCGGCGAAAAAACTTTGAACTTCCTCTTCGAACACTCCCGCAAAGAAGCCCCCGCAGCCCCTGACCAATCGGAACAGGCGGAACAGTAGAGCGTTTCGTTTCTCGTTTCTCGTTTCTCGTTGGTAGCGCTCTACAGGTCCTAACGAGAAACGAGAAACGGGTTTTCTTATCCGTGCCCAAAAACTCGATCCATCCACGCCCGCACAATCCCGTTAGCCTTAGACGGAAACCGATGCGGCCCCTCCAACAAATGAAACTCCACATCCGCCGCATGCCGCCGCAGCCCCTCCGGAAACTGCGTCACCATCTCCACCGGATAAAACTCATCTTGATCCCTCGAAATGTGTAACACGGCCGCCTCAACCGAACGATACTTATCCTCCTCCCAATCGCGCGGCACTCCCCCGCACAGTCCGATGATCCCCGCCACTTCTCCCGGATGTGTTCCCGCGAACCGGTAATTCAACCCCACCGGCTGCGAGAACCCCACTAGCAGACACCGCTCCCGACCCATCTCGAAACGGTCCCTCAGCGACGCCAGAGTCTGTAGCAGCATGTCGTGATGCAGCCGCACCGCGGAATCCCAGTGCGGGCTAATCCCCCAGTTGTATCCAGGAACCGATTGCCGGTTCGGCAGACCGTCCGTCACATAATGCTGGTTGGGCGCCTCGAGCGCGGCAATCACATGGCGATCGCCCATCAGCCCGCCAGTCAGCCGCAGCATGACCTCGGGATTCGAGCTATAGCCATGCAAAGTGATAATAAGCAACGACTTGTCATCCAACTGTTCCGGAATGTGAAGTAGATAACGGCATTCCAGCCGCGCCGTGAAGCTCTGATGTTCGACCGTAGGAGTTCGCATGGAATACTCATAATAATCTGTACGGATACTGCCGATGAAGCTCATAGGGCCTTGGTGCGCCCGCTATGGGTGATTTGTCTACAGTCGAATCCGAACAAGCTTCCAGCTACCAAGCGATAGAAGCCGCACTCGACGTGCTTCCCATTCCTGCGTTCCTCAAAGCGGAAAGCGGCCGCTATCTGTTCATTAACAACACGCTATCCAAACAGGCCCGTCTGCCCAAAGAACATTTTCTTGGCAAGCGCAATCATGACTTGGTTCCCTCCGCGGAAGCCGAACAGTTGGATATCGAAGACCAGCGCGTGTTTGGCGGCCAGAGAGTGGTCTCCGAACGAACGGTCCACGTGGAAGGCCGGGAGATCAGCTACGTTGTCATTAAAGAGTGCATCCAGGGTACGCCCTACGGCAAAGTACTGCTCGGATGCGTACACGATGTCGATGCTCAGCATCGTATCCAAGCCGAACTTACCCGCGAGCGCGATTTCATTTCCGCGGTCCTGCAAGCTTCGGGCGCACTGGTGGTTGTGTTCGACACCGAAGCCCGCATCGTACAATGCAATCGGGCTGCGGAACTGGTCACCGGATATTCGAGCGGTGAACTAAAAGGAAAGGTGTTGTGGGACGCTTTCGTAAGCCCGGAAGGGCGCGCGGCCACCCAGGTTCGCTTTCAAACCCTGCTTTCCACGCGCTCGCCTTCCTTCTTCGAAAACGAATGGATCACCAAATCCGGTGACACTCGCCGCATTTCCTTCTCGAACACCGTGCTGGTTTCAGACAGCGGTCAAATCCGCAACGTGATCTCCACTGGTATCGATGTCACAGAGCGCTATCGCGCCGAGCAGGACCTGCTCAAATCAGAAATCCAGTTCCGGTCCATTTGGGAAGCATCCCGCGAGCCAATGTGTTTGGGTGACGAGCACGGAACTATTTTGAGAGTCAACCACGCTT
>PMUN01000294.1 GCA_003166875.1 Bryobacterales bacterium
TCCCAATTGCTCCGCCGGACAATAAAAATCAAGCCGGCTAGCGCCAGCAGTCCAACGAGTGTAGCCGGCGCTGAGTCAATCCAAGAAGCTAGCACGCCCACATCATGCTGGATCGCGCCCTCCCACTCCAACTGCCGGAAGAAGAAATGATAATCGAAGATGTTGAAGCGCACCACGCGGGGCGACTCGAGGAACAGCCGAAGCAGCGGTACAAATGGAAGCAGCGCGCCTACCAGGAAGACAGCGCCNNGTCAATAGAGTTGAAGCAGCAGCGGCTCCGGCGGCGAAACCAGCCAGCGCGGGCCAAAGCAACGCGTTTCGCTCCACCGTCAAAATGGACATCCGAAATGCGGCCACAACCAGGAACAGGGCCACGCCGTAAGCCTGTCCGACCGTTCCAAATTGAAAGACCTCCACATTCAGCCCGGTCGCGAGCGCAGCGGCCAGCGCCGCGGGTAGACGCCAATTGAGCACGGGGAATCGTCGCAAGACATAATCCCCAGTCAGCAAGACAGCACCAGCCGTCAGAGTGGCAGCCAGTGCATGGACCATGCGCCAGCTTTCTGGGAACACGCGCATCCATATCGCCACCCAGTAGGCATTCAGCGCGGTCTGAGGGAAAAGAAAATCCAGATACGGCCGCTTGCCGTTTCGGATCAACTGCGCTGCCAGCAAATGAAAGCCTTCATCCCATGCGGCGGCTCCGGTTACGGAATAAACCAGTAGTCCCGCAAACAGCAGGGACAGGGGAGCGCACAGCAGGAGGAAAGGCTTTCGTGTCAGTTCCCGAATTATATCGCGGCAGTGTGAGGTTGCGCAGGCGCTTGTGTGTTCGGACCAGTGGTCACGGGCTGCTAAGCTTCTACTTGAATGACGGACCTGCGGCGCGATCAAATCGAGCAGCTGAAAGCTGGCCTGCTGGACGTACTGGTAATCGGCGGTGGCATTAATGGCGCTGGAGTGACTCGCGATCTGGCGCTCAGGGCCGCGCATTCCCGCGTCCCGCTCCGCATAGCCCTGATCGAGCAAAAACATTTTGCCTCCGGCACTAGCGGCAAAAACTCGCAGCTCATTCACGGCGGTCTTCGCTATTTGAAATACCTGCAGATTCATCTGGTCCGCGAGTCGTTGCACGAACGTGCAATGCTCATGAAGCTGGCGCCGCAGTTTGTAAAACCGCTGGCGTTTCTGCTGCCGATGTACGGCATCAAATCGCGCGTTGTGTATGGAACGGGTCTCTGGCTTTACGACCGGCTGGCCGGTTCAGACGCGATCGCGCCTCACCGCATCGTCGACCCGAGCGAGTTGGCGGAAATGGAGCCGGACTTGAGCCGCAACCGGCTAAGCGCCGCGGCGTTGTTTTACGATTGTGCCATCCCTTCCGCCCGATTCGTGGTTGAAAATGTCCTGGATGCCATGGCGCATGGCGCGCTAGCAGCTAATTATGTCCGCGCGGAAGGTTGGGAGCGTTTCGGAACGGATGCGCGCTGGCGAGTGCGGTGCACCGACACGCTGAGCGGCGAACAGTTCGAAATCCAAACCCGCAAGCTCGTGGATGCCCGCGGCGCCTGGAGCAACCCGGATGCTTTGCGGCTGGTGCGCGGCTCGCACATCGTAATCCCGCGAGTAAACGCAAGCGATCACGCTATAGCGCATTTCGAGCCGGATGGCCGCATCGTGTTTGTAATCCCCTGGGGCAGCCGCAATCAGCTCACGCTCGTTGGAACCACCGATGAGGATCATCACGGAAGTCCGGACCAAGTCTCGATCTCGAGCGAAGAAACAAATTACTTGCTCGCGATCATACGCAAGCTCTTCCCGCGTCGCTCGGATGTTACTCCCGTATCCACGTTCAGTTCGCTGCGTCCGTTGGTGCGTGCCTCCTCGGGATCCGCCACGCGCGCCAGCCGCGACCACAGGATCTGGAATTCGACCGATGGGGTTCTGCACATCGCAGGCGGCAAGTACACCACCTACCGGCTGATGAGTGAGGAAGCAAGCGACCTGGTTTGTAAGGAAATCGCGCCCGAGCTCGAAGCCGTGCGTTTGACAGCTCAAACGCCGTTCGCATCGGGGGAGCATGAAATTGGCGATGAGATGGAGCAACATTTAGAAGATTACCTGTTCGTCTCCACGTATCTGGGCTACGAGCAGCGCTGGGACCGCGAGTCATTGCTGCCTTTTGCGCGAGCGTTGGCGGCCAAGCGCGGATGGGATCAAGCTCGCGTGGACGCGGAGGTGAACGCTATAATTGAAGCGTCACATGTCGGGGCGTAGCGCAGCCTGGTAGCGCACCTGCCTTGGGCGCAGGGGGTCGGGCGTTCAAATCGCCCCGCCCCGACCAAATGAATCAAGCTGATGCGAGTCGTATTAGCCGGCCAGCTTGTTGAACCTTATGGAAACTTTAGCTACAATTTCGACTACATCTCGCTTCGGCGAGCCAACCACGCAGTAGCGTTCGCATTGATTCCACACGATTTCCTCGATCACGTTATCGGGGAGCGCATCTGCAATTAGGGCAGGGGCGCGCAGGTTGTTTTGTACAAGGCTTGGGCGGAACTGCAGCGAAGGCTGGATGGCGCGAACTACCGCAGTGTGAACCCGTCTTCACGCCCCGGCTAACGGGCCCGTCACTCGAAGATGGCGGATTGCCATGGGAGCATCCGGATGATGTTGCTCAATTCGGCTTGAGATTCCGACACATTTGAAATCAGCCTTTTTTTTACTGCGATATCCGCAGGCAACTGAAAATTCACAGCTTCGTTTGAGAAGTTTAGAACGACAACAGTGCGGCCGGAAGCATCGGCCCGCACGTAGGCGTAGATATTGGGAAATTTGCCCGAAATGTCACGGTAGGAGCCGAACACAAGGGAGCTCTTTGAATTTCGCAGCCGGATCATCTCGCGATAGAACGACAATACGGAATCCGGCTGGCCGCTTTCAGCTTGAACATTGATTCTGTGAAAGTTCGGATTCACTGCCAGCCACGGCTTTTGCGCCTTGGTAAAGCCTGCGTTCGGAGACTCATCCCACTGCATGGGCGTCCGGCTGTTATCGCGGCTGGTGAGCGCGTTATTCGAGAGATAGTCCGCGGCGGAAACTTTTCCAGTCACGACCAGATCATTCCATAAGTTCCGGACACCGATATCGTCATACTGCGAAACATCCCGGAAGGGAAAATTGGTCATGCCGATTTCCTCGCCCTGATAGATCAGCGGCGTGCCCCGCAACGCAAGCAGCATGGTTGCCAAAAGCTTTGCGGATCGACTTTGGAACTCGGGGCGATCCGAACCGAATCTCGAGACCGAGCGTGCGAAGTCGTGATCCTCCAGAAAGACAATGGGCCAGACGTGGTGGTTATCCTCGAACGCGTTGTCGCGATTGAATTCTCTAAGATTTGGCAAGCTCCAGGGCAGCTTTCTCCATCCGTCGGTAATATCCTGAAGTTCGAAATCGAAGCGAAAAGCCGAATTCAATTCTTGGTTCCGGTCGTCCGTCGCCCGGACGATCTCCTGGCGCGACATGCCCCAGCCTTCGCCGACGAAATAAAGATCCGGATAGCTGTTTGTCGCCGCGCGCATCTCTTTTAGATATTCGTCAAGGCGCGCGCCGGAACAGCGCAGGGCCATCCCGTCTTCTTTTAGCTCGGCCGGCGTCATATCGCGAAACGGCAGAGGCTTCGAGATTTCACCGATGCAGTCGAAACGGAATCCGCTTACACCCTTTTCGGCCCAGAAGTTCAAAACCGCGTATAGCTGCTTCCGGACTTGCGGGTTCTCCCAGTTGAGATCGGGTTGCTTGGTTGCGTAATGATGCAGATAATATTGACCGGTTGTCTTGTCATACTCCCATCCGGAGCCGCCGAAGAAGGAGGGCCAGTTGGTGGGAGGTTTTCCGTTTACGCCGTCCCTCCAGAAATAAAAGTCCCGGTATGGATTGGTCCGCGAGGAACGGCTCTGCTTGAACCACTCATGCTCATCGCTTGAGTGATTGAACACCATGTCCAGGATGATTCGAATCTTGCGGCTCTTCGCCTCGGCCATGAACCGCTCAAAATCGTCCATGGTCCCGAAGTCGGGATGAATGCGGCGGTAGTCTCGCACATCATAGCCGTTGTCCGCATTCGGCGAGTCGAAACACGCGGTGATCCAGACGGCGTTCACGCCGAGGTCTTGCAAATATCGCAGGCGCGAAGTCATTCCGGGAAAATCGCCCATGCCATCGCCGTTCGTGTCCTGGAACGAGCGTGGATAGATCTGATAGAGGATGGCGGTTTTCCACCAAGGCTCAGCGCCGGAGCCCTCCGGAGAGGCGTCGCAATTTACTCGTGCAACCAAGGCTGCGAATGAAGAGGCGTAAAGATATTTGGAAAAGGTACGACGAGTGGGGGTCATTGATGGGCAATCCTGCCTTCAATCAAACCACGTGCTCTGTTCGCATTTCAAGGCGGCAGGCGGCAGGCGGCAGGCGGCAGGCGCTACTTCGCCGGAAGCGCTGTAGATAAAATTGAGGACGCGAAAAGCCTAGAGCTCAACAAACCTCAACAGAGTTCAACAAGCTTCCCGCATCTCATTGAAACAGAAGCTGCTGAAAATAGGGCACTTTTGCGCGAGGCCGGAATCCGCCTTGGGCGCAGGGGGTCGGGCGTTCAAATCGCCCCGCCCCGACCAAATGATTCAATAGCCTAGAAAGTTCCTCCCGATGCTCAGGCGTCGGGTGTCCACACGAATGTCCACATGGACCTTTTTGTGCCTGATAGCTACTGTGCCCTTCTTCAGTCCGTGAAGGTCAAAATACCCGTCTCCGACCCTCGCTCACGGGACAAAAACAGATCTCGGAAAAATATCGACCCGCCCAACCCGCTGCAACCACAGCACCGCCTCCCGCTATCTGTAGATAATCGTGTCGCACCACTCGGATGATCCAGGCCAAAAACAGCCCAAAAACGGTGAATCGACACCACGTCCCAACCGTTCGGGTCAGCCCACGGGCTAAGCACAAGTGCTTTGGTTTCTTACAGTAACCGCCACGGCTCCATGCGGCGTTACGATGCCGAGGGAGTCCAGCTCCGAATGGTGCAGCCGAGCCGATCGCCCTCGCTCGCCCGACGAACGAGTTGAATAAAAATCACCGTTCCTCCAACCCGGTGATAATATGAGTCCCGATGATCCGTAACTGGTGATAATGAAAAAGGTTTGCTCGGTTTCGCGGCGCGAGGAGGCCGGGGAATTGGGATCGACTGCAACGCCGCGAACAGCGAGTAAACCGTGCAGTGAACTAAACCGCCGAGTGAGTTCCTGTCTTTACTGGGTTTTGCTTTGCGGAGTGTCTAGGGATCCCTGGAATGGGAAGCTGGCAGTTGAGGTTGAAGTGGCGCCGAGTGGGTAGGTAGCGAGTGGAATGGACGGCTGGGCGTGACGTGAGTCCAGGATTTGCGCCGATCAGAGGCTGCTGTAGCAGGCACGAAACGGTGCCACGTCTCAGTGGAATAAAGTTGTAGCTGGCAGTGCCGGAGTAGCAGCACAGGCGTGGTTGCGGATTTAGGCAGCCATCCATCATGAAGTATCTACTGTGATCGGCGACAATTAGAAC
>PMUN01000172.1 GCA_003166875.1 Bryobacterales bacterium
CACATGCGTGCCGTGACCGTAGTCGTCCGAGGAATCCAAACCAGGAACGAAGCTCTCGCTGAATACAACGCGCGAGCGCGAATGATCGGCGGTCCAAAGATCAAGTTTGCTGGTGACGCCGCTGTCGATCACCGCTACCCCGATGCCGGTCCCGTCGAAACCGGATGACCAGAATTGATTCGCGTTGACGGTTTGCGTGGTGATGTCGAGCGAACCGGTGGTGGTCCGGTCAGGAGAAACATAAACCACCAGCGGATTCGAAGCAATGCGGCCGATCATCGAAACCGGCACAGTCATGTGCACAGCCGGAATCGCGCGATATTGCCGCTTGATCTCGCCGGCCGCTAGCACCTGGTTCAGCGCTTCGGCGGTGGGTTTGGTTTTGAATTGGACGATGATGTCCACGGTGCCCGATGGAGTGGATGCGGGCATATCGCTCGAAATCCGCGCTCCTCCGAATGCCGCCAGACTCGTCAAACCCGCCAGAACAACTCGAACTGCCCCCTTCACGGCTGCGCTCTTCATAACGCCCAAAGAGGCAGTTATTGTTCCAAACAATTCACCTTTAGAATGTTGGAGATCCGCTGCGCTGAGACATCCTGTCCCCGACAACTTGTCAGAGGAATAGACAGTTCGTCCCTATGACTACCGTTACCCAGGTACTATGTCTTTGGTTTTTGGATTCAAACAAAAAACAAGCGGAACGTTCGATCGATGGAGATGTTAAGATAGTCGCGCGATAGCGCATTCCGACGATGATCGGCGAAACACTTCGGCATTACCGAATTGAGGCGAAGCTGGGCGCGGGAGGGATGGGCGTGGTTTATCGCGCCTTGGATTCTCACCTGGACCGACAGGTAGCTATCAAAGTTTTGCCTGCATCGGCTTTGGGCAACGCGGATCGAAGGGCGCGGTTCGCGCAGGAAGCGAAGTCGGCTTCCGCTCTCAGCCATCGCAATATCATTACAATTTACGACGTCGACACCGGCCAGGTGGACGGACAACCAGTGGACTTCATCGCCATGGAGTACGTCGCCGGCAAAACGCTCGACAAGCTGATCGGCCGCAAAGGTCTGCGTCTGAATGAAGCGCTTCGTTACGCGGTGCAGATCGCGGATGGACTGGCGGCGGCGCACGGTGCGGGCATTATTCATCGCGATCTGAAGCCGGCCAACGTCATTGTCAACGAGCAAGGCGAAGTGAAGATATTGGATTTCGGGCTTGCTAAGTTGAGTGAGCCGGAAGAGCCGGACGCGCATGCTGTCACGCAGAGTGTCCACATGGATGCATTGCTCCAAACCGAAGCCGGCACCATCATCGGAACAGTGGCGTACATGTCGCCGGAGCAGGCTGATGGGCACAAGGTTGACGAGCGGTCGGACATCTTTTCTTTCGGCGCGGTGCTGTATGAGATGATCACTGGCCGGCGAGCTTTCTCGGGAGACTCCAAGCTCTCGACGCTCGCGTCGGTGCTGCACAAAGAGCCTGCACCGCTGGGCCAGTCCGAAGATGAGGTCCCGGTGGAAGTGGAACGGATCATCAACCGGTGTCTCCGCAAGGATCCGCAGCGGCGGTGGCAGAGCATGGCGGACCTCAAGGTTGCGCTCGAGGATGCTCTGGAGGAATTGGACTCCAGCAAGTCGGAGGTGAGGAGAGCCGCCGTTCGAACGGGGCCGCGGCCGCGAGGCTTGCCGCTGATGTTCTGGATGGCGTTGTTGGTGGCGGCGTTGGCGGCCGGCGCCTACCTTGGATCGCAGCTTCTGAAAGGCCCGCAGCCAAAGTTCGAACGATTGACGTACCGCCGGGGCGATGTTTCGGGCGCGCGTTTTTCTCCGGACGGACAAACGGTGTTGTTCAGCGCGCAGTGGGCGACTGAGCCGAGCGCCATTTTTTCCATGCGTCCGGGAAGCCGGGAGTCCCGGCCTCTGGATTTTCCCGAAGCGAGAATCCTGGCCATCAGCTCTACCGGCGAAATGGCGATCCTGCTGGGCAGCGCGGCCAGCCTGGCGCCTGGAACTCTGGCTCGCGCGCCGCTTTCCGGGGGCGCTCCGCGAGAAATTCTCGAAAACGTGAATGACGCGGACTGGTCGCCTGACGGAACCACCCTGGCGGTGTCGCACACGACGGCCGCGAGCCATTTTCGGATCGAGTACCCCATTGGAACAGTGCTCGACGAGAGCGATAACAGCCGTCCACCGATGCCGGTGCGGGTATCGCCGAAGGGCGACCTGATCGCGTTTTTCGAGTACGACAATTCGGTGGGTGACTACGCGGTGACGGTGGTGGACACGCATGGCAAGAAACGAGTCCTTTCGCGCGGATGGAAGAACGGCGCCGGCCTGGCATGGTCGCCGAAAGGAGATGAAATCTGGTTTGGGGGCATCAAGACCGGTGGCCAGCCAACGCTGCACGCGGTGAACATGAATGGGACCGAACGAACAGTATTGGAGGCCCCCGCTTCCCTCGTGTTGAAAGACATTACCCACGACGGCCGCGTGCTGGTGACGGCGGAGGATTCGCGAATTGGAATTTCCGGTCTCGCCCCCGGTGCGAAACAGGAGCGCGATCTTTCGTGGCTGGACGTATCCCGGATCTACGACATCTCCGCAGACGGCGAGAGCGTCCTGTTCGTGGAGATGTCTTACGGAACGCAGCGAAATACCGCGATCTATTTGCGAAAAACGGACGGCACGGCGGCCATCCACCTGGGCGACGGCAATCGGCCGCAGCTTTCGCCGGATGGCAAGTGGGTGGCGTGTATTTCTAGCGACGGGCCGAAGACCACCTTGATGATTCTGCCGACCGGCGCCGGAGAATCGCCTCCTATTCCGGCCGACGGAATGCACTATGAACGCGTGGAATGGTTCCCGGATGGGGAGCAGCTTCTGTTTACTGGTAACGAACCGGGTAAACGACTGAGAACTTTCGTGCAGAATAGACATGGCGGAAAACCCTCGCCGATCACGCCGGAAGGAACGATAGCGACGCGCGTTTCCCCCGATCAGCAGTTTGTGACGGTGGCGAAAGGCGGCAAGTTGTATTTGTTCCCGATCGCAGGCGGGGAGCTCAAGCCGATTGCGGATCTGGAACAACGTGAAACGGCGATTCGCTGGAGCACGGACGGCCATTTTTTGTTCCTTTCGAGACTGATGGGACCGTCGGTATTGATGATCAGCCGGCTGGACGTGAACACGGGCCGGAAGGAGCAATGGAAAGAGCTGAAAACTCCGGATCCGGTGGGCGTGCAGATTCGGGATGCCGTGATAACGCCCGACGGGAAATCGTACGCGTATTCGTTCCAGCGGGATATTTCTACGCTGTATCTTGCGGACGGGTTGAGATAGCATTAGGAGCACCTTTTAAACCAAGCGTCGGCAGGAGTGCCGACGCGGCACGCTGAGTGCGTACGCTACGTTAGCGGTGGGCGATCACCAAGAGGGATTTGGCGCGCTTCACTACGCACTCGACGGCGCGCTGGAGATTTTCAGGATCTAAGGCGGCGAAACTTTCGTCCAGCACTACTAGCTCGGAGTTTTGTAGTAAGGCACGGGCGATGTAGAGGCGGCTGCGCTCGCCGTGTGAGAGCTGCCAGCCTGTTTCGCCGACCATCTGCAAAAGTCCCGCGGGCATGCGCTCCAAGAGTTCAGCGAGACCGAGTTCGGCGCAGATGGCTTCCGCTTCGCGAAGATCATTCGGGCCGATAATTCCACGGCGTCCCATGAACAGATTGAACGCGAACGTTTCGGCCAGCACATGATTTTCGTGGAACTGCGGGGCGGCAGCGATGTATTTGCGCCACACTTCCGCGCCGAGCGACTGGCGATCGAAGCCATCCATCAGCAGTCGGCCGGAGTTTGGCTCGCGGAGGCCCGCGAGCAGGGACACCAGCGTGGATTTTCCGCCGCCGGATTCGCCTTCCAGAACCAGACGATCGCCGGCTGAGACTTGAAACGTGCAGCCACGCAGTACGGGCTCAGAGCGATCGCTGTAGCGGAAGACTAGATCGCGGGCGTCGACTAGGTGGGGAGTCTCAGAAGCACCGACTCCCTCACGGTCGCGGCTCGGTTGGGGGGCGCGGGGCGGTTCGGGCCTCGTGGAGTTGAAGAGGACGGCTACGCGCTGCCAGGCTACGGCCGCGCCGGCCAACTGCCACGCTCCGGCTGAGAGGCGCTTGAAGGCTCGATAGGCCAACAGCATTCCGCCGACGGCGATTGCGATTTGGGCGGTGGAATCGACACCGCGGGCGAGCGCGGGCCCGAGGCCAACGAGACCGAGCACCAGCCATCCGCGCGGGACAACGGCGAGCAGTGCGGCGGTGGAATTGTCCATGGCTCGGGAGGCTTTGAGGTAACGCTCGAGCGCTTGGTCTTCGCCGTCGTGCCAGCGATCCTGCGGGAGTTGCGCGAGGCGAGTGCGATGGCCGATCATGCTCTCCACCAGATCGTGGGTCATGGAAAGGCGGACGTCGGTCCAGGTGCGATTGCGGCGATAATACCGAGCTGCGATTGCGGCAGTAATTGCGAGCCACGCTACCAGAAGCGCCGATTGCAGCGCGCCGCCCGCGCCAGCGGCGAGAACGAAGATGGATATTGCCAGTTCGACAATCGCGACTAAGCCTAGGAATCCGCCGCTTAACGCGAGCGATTCCACCGCTTCGGTCTCGATCACGCGGCCGAGCAATTGGCCGGCTCCTTGATGGCGAATGCTATCCGGTTCCATGCGAAGTGCGCCGAAGAAGAGGCGCTGTTTGAGACGCGCGCCGGTTGAGATGGCGATTCGTCCTTGTAACCAGGTGATGAGGACGCGAAAGGGAACGAGGGTGAGCAGCAGGAGAGCCCAGAGCCAGAGCCAGCTTTGATCTGTGCGGGGGTTCAGAACATTTGCGCCGATGACCCACCATGCGAGGATCCAGAGAATGTATTGGATAGCGTGCGCGGCGCCGAGCGCGAGCATACGGCGAGGTACCCTGGCCTGGCGGAGCTGGAGCCAGAAACTGGCGCTGGGTGGAAGGCGGAGCAGCCATATTCCGCGGATGAGCGTGGTGCTGAGTTGTTCGCGCAGGATGGCGGTGCGGGCGCGGGCTTGTTTTGCGGGCGGGATTTGGGCGCGAGTTAGCAGGGTGTCGATTTGTTGGATTGCCGGCGTTTCGATAGTGGAACAGAGTGCGGACCGGATTGTGGAGGCGGGGATGCGAATCTTTTTGCCTGTTGGGGAGAGGATGGCAAGCCGGAGGCTTGCCCTACGGGGAAGAATTGCCAAAAAGCCGGAGCCGATCTGCATCAACGCGGGGGCCATTTTGGGGAGCTGCGCTTCGAGGTCCGGGTAGCGGGTTTCTACGGGTTGGGCTTCGAGGCCGAGACGTCTCGTTTGCGCTTCGACGTCGGGGCTGGNNGCTGGGGGCTGGGGGCTGGCAGAGCGTAACAGGCCGCTCTCGATGGCTAGGGATTGTAGGGCTTCGTTCAGGCGGGAGGGGGGCCAGAGGTGTTCGTTCATTGGCCTGTCAGTTCGCCTTGTTCCAGTTTGAGGTGACGCCAGTTGGTGGCGGCCCACACTTCTTCTCGGATCGCGCGCTCCGATTGAAGCATGGAATGGAAGCGCGATCCCGGTTGTTCGGCCAAGTCGCGTGGGCGGCCATCTTGGACTATGCGGCCTTCTTCGATTACTAGAACGCGATCGAATGTTAACGTTTCTGAGATGTCGTGCGAGATGGAGAGCAGCGTGGCATTCTCCCAGAGCACGCGGGCGCGGGCTAACAAGATACCGCGCTGTTTGAAATCGAGGCCGCGGAAGGGTTCGTCGAGAATCACGAGGCGTACGTCCGGGCGCAGCAAGGCACGGGCTAGCCTGACACGCTGGCCTTCGCCGCCCGATACTAATCCGCCGCCCTCGCCCAACGGAGTGTCGAGGCCTTCCGGTAATCTTTCGAGGATGCGGCGCAAGTCCGCGGCGTCGATTACGTCTTCGATGGACATTCTGGCAGTGCCGGGGAGGCCGTATTCGAGGTTCTCGATTAGCGGGCGGTTCCAGAGCTGGACGGCGGGGTCTACC
>PMUN01000340.1 GCA_003166875.1 Bryobacterales bacterium
AGCTTCTCGTGATTGGTCTCTTTTTCTCCGGCCAGGGCGCGCGTCATGCGGTTCTCGTCAAGCTCCCGCTCCCACTTGGCCACCACGATGGTCGCTACACCGTTACCCACCAGGTTGGTGAGGGCACGCATTTCCGACATGAAACGGTCCACGCCGAGGAGGAGAGTGAGGCCGGCAATGGGAACCGTTCCTATGGCCTGCAAGGTGGCGGAGAGAGTGATGAAGCCGCCGCCGGTTACCGCTGCCGCTCCTTTGGAACTGAGCATTAAAATGAGGAGCAGGAAAGCTTCCTGGCCACCGGTCAGGTGCGTGTTGGTGGCCTGCGCGACGAAAATAGCGGCGATGGTTAGATAGATCGAAGTGCCATCCAGATTGAAGGAGTAGCCTGAGGGAATGACCAGCCCCACCACTGATTTCGAGCAGCCCAGCGCTTCCATCTTGAGCATGATGCGCGGGAGGACGGATTCCGAGGAGGAGGTTCCGAGGACAATGAGAAGCTCCTCTTTAATGTACTTGATGAACCTCCAAATGCTGAAGCCGTGGGTGGAGGCAATGGTCCCAAGGACAATGAAAACGAATGCGAGGCTGGTAATATAGACACACGCCAGGAGCTTGGCGAGAGGGATGAAGGCCCTCAGGCCGTAATGGCCGACGGTGAATGCCATCGCGCCAAACGCCCCCAGCGGTGCGGCCTGCATGATGAGGCCGACCACCGCAAACATTAGGTGGGCTATTTTATCGCACCCAGCGATCAGCGTCTCCCCTTGTCCGAGCGCGGCCAAAGCCAGTCCAACCAGGATGGCGAGCAGCAAAACCTGAAGAATCTCTCCCTCTGAAAAGGCGCCAATGAATGTATTCGGGATGATGTTCATCGCGAAATCGACCGGGCTCAGATGCTTTCCCTGGACGGCGTAAGACTGGATAGCCTTGGCGTCCAGTTTGCTAGCGTCCACGTTCATGCCCGCGCCGGGTTGAATGATGTTGACCACCAACAGGCCAATCAGCAGCGCAAGCGAGGAAACGATCTCAAAATAGACGAGGGCTTTCCAACCTACACGGCCGAGTTTGCGCATGTTGCCGATGCCGGCGATTCCCACCACCACGGTCAAAAAGATAATTGGGCCGATCATCATGCGAATTAACTTGATGAAGCCCACACCCAACGGTTCCATCTTGTCGGCGGCGGAGGGAGCGACTATTCCAAGGACGACTCCCAGGAGAATTCCAACGATGACCCGGAAATATAGAGTGCGAACGAATTTCTTCGGTGCTTGGTATGGTGTTTGCATCCCGGTGATATTCGAAGTTGCAGGTGCCCCATTCGCCGTGTCAGTAAAGGTCTCCATACCGGTCCGCGTCATAGAGTCACCGATACTTTTCTCCGCGCCGGGACGGGTACTGCGATTGCGGGCGTGAGCAGCAGGCCTGGCGGCATAAACGTGCGTTGAAAAGAATCCATGCTTGTCCATATCGGACAGATCACGCAATCTATTTGACTTCTTTTAGGAGTTACTCGAAGAAGCGAAACCCAGCCGGTCCATCGGCGTGACCGTGAATCGAAAAGAAGTGCTGCGCTTCCGTTGCAATCGAGTGGGCAATTGTCACGCGGCCAGCGCTTGCTCGGTATAATAGGGCTACGTATCCTCGGCGATCCCGTCGGCCCCGTTGTCCGAAATAATTTTGAAGGAGCCAACAAACAGCATGCCTACAACCCGGAGAGCCTCAACTGCGGCTACAGAGCCCAAGACCCATCGGAGCGCACGAAGTGCTGCGAAGAAGCCGGCCCGCGTTGCCTCCGCGCCGAACCCCATTCCGGAATTCGACGCTGCCGCGCATTACGAAGAAATCGCTCAGGGTGCCTACCGTAATTGGCTGGCACGCGCAGGGTCGTCCGAAGAGGACTGGCGGAAAGCGGAAATGGAAGTTCGCGCCAAATACACCCGGTAGCGCGCGCGTCCGGCGGCTGGTGGGCTGTTTACTACTGCCGTGCCTCGCCAGGAGTGGCGACGCGGCACGCAAAAGTGCGTGTGCCACGTGGTGTATGGGAAGTTCGTGCGCGGACAGCCCGCTAGGGCTCATGCCGTCCAACGGCAGCGAGTTCTTGGGGGGCGGGCTTCGACGATGTTTTTGGTGGGTTTGAGAACTCCAGCGCAGCGTTGTCGACCGAGGACCATTTGAAGCTGATGGTGTCGCGGATGTAGTTCTGATAGACGCGCCACGGCGACTTCGAACCTTGCTTCGGCCAACTCGCCAGTGCGCGCTGCATGTAGCCCGACGTGAAATTCTCCACGAACGGAGCCGCAGCCGTCTGGCCGCGGTTGTTGGGCGTGACTTGGCGCATGCCTTTCTTGTCCATGAAATTCAACAACCGGCACACATAACTGCAGATCAAGTCGGCTTTGAGCGTCCACGACGCGTTGATGTAGCCGAACACGGAGGCGAGGTTCGGTACGCCCGACATCATCACGCCTTTGTAAGACAGAGTCTGGCCGGGATCGATGCTGCGCCCGTCAACCGAAAGCTCGATCCCGCCGAAGGACTGCATTACGAGCCCCGTCGCGGTGACGATGATGTCGGCTTCGAGTATGTTGCCCGATTTGAGCTGGATGCCGTTTTCGGTGAACGTTTCGATGTGATCGGTGACCACGCTGGCGCGCCCGGATTTGATGGCTTGAAACAGATCTGCGTTCGGAACCAGGCAGAGCCTCTGTTCCCACGGCTTGTAGCGTGGGGTGAAGTGGAGCGCAACGTCGTAGCCGGGACCCAATTCCTCGGCCACTTTCTTGATAATGCCGTTCTTCATGAAATTCGGGAAGCGCTGCGACAGTTGGTAGATGTAGGTCATGAAGGCCACGTTCTTCCACCGGCTTAGCCTATAGGCCCACATCGCGGGCAGTACGCGGCGAAGCCAATTCGCCTTCGCGTCTTGCTCGGGCGCCGAAATGATGTAGGTAGGGGACCGTTGCAGCATCGTAACGTGTCCGGCAGCCTTGGCCACCGCGGGCACCAGCGTCACGGCGGTGGCGCCGCTGCCGATGATGATCACGCGTTTCCCGGCGTATTCCAAATCCTCGGGCCAAGCTTGCGGATGAACCACGCGGCCTTGGAAGCGGCCGATATCTGGAAACTCCGGCGTGTATCCAGCGGAATAGCGGTAATAGCCCGCGCACGAGAACAAGAAATTGCAAGTCAGCGTCACGGGCTGATCGCGCCCGTCGGGCAATTTGCGCACCACATCGACCGTCCACTTCGCCTCTTCGGAGGACCACGCGGCGCGCTTAATGTGATGGCGGAAGCGGATGTTGCGATCGATGCCTTCCTCGCGCGCAGCGGCGGTGATGTAGTCGCGGATGTCGTCTCCCGGAGAAATCGCTTTGGGACTCGTCCAGGGGCGGAACGAATAGCCCATGGTCAACATATCCGAGTCCGAACGGACGCCCGGATAGCGGAACAGGTCCCAGGTACCGCCGATGCGCTCGCGCTGCTCGAGAATGATGTAGCTCTTGTTCGGGCAGAATTTCTGCAAGTGATGGGCGGCGTCGATACCGGACAGGCCCGCACCCATGATCAGCACGTCGAAATGTTCCAGCGCCATGGACCGCTCCAAATTAGTATGCCACGTCACGCGAATGGTTGGCGGACGGACGGAGGCCGTGTTACAACGGAAACGGGTTTTGGGAGGGAGAGCGATGAACGCAGAAATACTGCTGGATATGGCGCGGCATCAGGCCTGGGCCGACGCGGCGCATTGGAAGACACTTCGGGAGAACACGGCGCTGCTCGAAGATGCGGAAATCCGCACGCGACTGAACCACATGTTGATGGCCCTGAAGATGCTGACCACGCTGGCACGGGGGCAGACGCCGGACGCCGCTGGGATGAAGGAAATCGATTCCATCGATGAACTTGAAGCATTGATGGGGAAGGCTCATGGGGATGTGGCAGCGACTCTAGCATCCGCCGATCTCGACAAAATGATTGCCTTGCCGCGCGGGCCGAAGGGCCCGTTTGAAGCACCGGCCGGCGTCCTGCTGCTGCAAGCGCTCACGCACAGCCAGCATCATCGCGGGCAGAACGCATCGCGGATGCGCCAACTTGGGGCAAAGCCGCCTATGACGGACTTCGTAATCTGGTATGCATTGGGGCGGCCCTAGCTTCGCTCAACTGTAACCTGGAGATGAGAGAAACCAGTTCACAAGGAGAAACAATGCAGAAGCGCAAACTTGGAAATAGCGGCCTGGAAGTTTCGGCACTCGGTCTCGGCTGCATGGGAATGAGCTTTTCTTACGGCCCGGCCAAAGACAAGCAGGAGATGATCTCTCTGATTCGGGCAGCGGTGGAACGCGGCATCACGTTCTTCGACACCGCCGAGGTGTACGGCCCGTTCACAAACGAGGAACTCGTGGGCGAAGCTCTCGCTCCCTTCCGCAAGCAAGTGGTGATCGCCACCAAGTTCGG
>PMUN01000038.1 GCA_003166875.1 Bryobacterales bacterium
TCTGATACAGATCTAAGACTTGCGGGGAGTAATCCGGAACCCGCAGGCTCGGAACGTTCCGTCTGTCTCTGCGTTCACTGTCTCTGAGTTCCCCCGAAGAACAACCCGAACACGGCACCCGTTCGCTTCGGTCGGCTGTTTAGGTTGTGACGGGTGGTGTTGTTGCGATGCCGCCATGCGTTGCGGTGATTTGGATGGTGAATCCGGTGCCTAAGGGCGCGTGCTTGAGGAAGGCGGCGAATGCGTCCTTGTTCATGATTCGGTAATGCGGGATCGTCACCTCCAGCACGCCGAGCGGGACTGTGGTGCCGAACAGGGCAACGGCTGCGTGTGGCGGGTATGCGAACCGCAATGGGGCGCCTTTGAGGTGTTCGGGCACGAGGTGCTGCGGGATTTGGACGATCTTGTTCATGGTCACCGTGGCGGTGTTGATGGGCATGGGGACGCCCGTGATGAGGTTCTTGAGTCGTCGCAGGGTGGCGAGGTCTTGGTTGGTAACGATGTCGGGCCAGTTGAGGTTGACGCCGTAGTGCTCGCTGACTGCAACCGCGTCGGCGGCGACTCGGAGGAAGTCCTTGACCCGTGTGGGTGCTGGGCCGGTGCTCGGTTGGAGCTTGAGGAATCGTTTGCCCGTCTCCAGGTTGTGGAGTTCGACGGGCTCGGCGTTAGTCATACGCGCCAGTGCCATCGCAGCACGGTGGACTTCTCGGACGGGGAAGCCGGTCGTGTGGTCCTCCCACGTGACGTTCATCGTTCCGCTGAAGTCGATGATGAGGCGCAGCTCGAACGGAAGCTTGCTAATACTGCGCAATTCTGCTTCCTTGGTCCCAGTGCGGATGGTCTGGAAATTTATGAGGTCGTACACTACCGGGTCGTGTTCGCCGATCGTGGTGCGAAATGCGAAATTGGGGAGCTGGCCGGGATTTTGTGACAGCGTTAAGCGCCACGTGTTTACAGGGTCAGCATCGGGTGGGAGGAGGAAGTCGAAGGCGGTGTGGACCCCGGTGAGTTCTCCGGGGACGAAGTCAGCTGGTTTGCCGGTCTTGAGGAAGTCCTGGAATCGTGTGACTCCTTCGCCTGCCAGGCTGAAGTTCACGGTTGGTGGGTCGCGCTTAAGGGTCTCGTGGTCGCGGGGGAAGACGTTGATGGTCTTCTCGTCGTCCGTGACGGTGAGGAGCGCGTCATTCCTCGTCGGGGTTGGGCCGGTGTCGTGCCGGAACATGAGTTCGTACGCGAAGCGTGGGTCGCGCTGGCTGAGCCGGTCGAGGAATTGCGCTGCGTTGTCAGCGGTCAGCGCCGAGAGCTCCTCGTTGGTGGCGCCGTTGGTACCGGCGAGGGTTGAGCGCAGAACGGCGACGTCCATGATCGCTTCTGGGAAGAAGGTTTCACGGATGGTGCGGCGGAAGAGGAGTTGGTGGACGATCTCACTAGCTGATACGAGCCCGAGTTGGACCTGGTCCTGGTATGACTGCTGGAGTCGTTGCCACCATCGGTATGCTTTTGCGTCGAGGTCCACGCTGGTGCATAGAACCCACAGTTTTGGTCTTGTTGTTGCAAGTACACGCCGGAGTGATCCCCTGATTTGTTCGCGTTGTGATTGCCCGATCCCGTTGGGGAATGCTTTGCACTGCCACACGACCGGTCCGACGTCCATGTCGCCGGCGAACAGGTCGAGTCCTTCGTCACCCCCGCCTCCCTCGACGTGGCGGACGTCGGTGGTGGGGTATTGCTCTTTGAGTAGGTGGTAGCAGAGTCGCTCGAATGTTACGGGGTCGAGTTCTTTGAGGCGCTGATACAAGGAGCGCATAATTCGTCAAGTCAATTTGTTCGCCTTGGGAGACATCCCACGATACCGCGATTCTTTGCGGTTCACGCCTGCGGGATTTGCTGGGACCGTTGCGGTTGGGTTGATGGGTATCCCTTTGGGACTCGAAGGATTGCTGCGGAAGCGATAGATCCCCCATAAACGCTCTGTTCCGCCGATTAGGCGTGCACCAACTCCGCCGGACGCTGACCGACTTACCAGGAGTAATCCGGCGACCGTGCTTTCCGGGCTTGTCCGACATGTCGCCCCTTTTTTTAGGGGCTTTCAGCCGTGCGGGGCTTCCCTCGGTGTGCCGGGTTCGATTTTCCTGAGTACCTGGTTGATAGTGTCGAACTCGCCTCCTGGCTCCAGCTTTGGGCCGATCCACACCCTGAGTTGCTTCACGATCTCATCTGCGCCCTTGCCTCGGTATTCCAGGCCGAAGTAGTTCTGATACTTCTCGGGTGTGGTTTCGATGATGACCCTCTGCCCACACGACTCGCGAATGCACCAGGAGTGGTGATACCAGGCATCGCCGCTCAGGACAAAACCGGTCGCCAGGATGAGCTTCGGGTCTTCCTCGAAGAGGGCAACACTGTTCGCGTGGCACTGATTCTTCTCGCCCGCCCCAGGAATAGCCTGTAGTTCGATGATTTCTCCCCGAGCGAGTTGGTCGTTAGCGTCCAGTACCGGCAGGACACCACCGGGAATCGTCGTCAATTTGATGATTTCCGTACCGCCGATCTCCCCGAGTTTCTTCGCTAGCTCTCGCAAGGATGGAAATGTCTCAAATACCTCTTCTTCGGTCATTGGTCGGATGTCGCGAGGCTCTTCCTCGGATGGCGTGATCTGCACATTATCAATCCTAGCCTAGCGGCCTGCGAAAAACGTACTCAGATCACAAGGACGATCCTGGCCGACTTCAGGGCAGTAATTCCTCGCCGTACAATTGAATTGATGAACGCGAGTGAGCAGACCGAATGGATAGCGAGGCACATTCCCCATCGCGTGCGGGCCGCCATCGCACGTCTGCCTATGGAACACTCGCTCCTCCGTGTAAAGGCATGCATAGATCCCGAGCGTCGAACGGACCGAGATCAGATTTATTGGCGCTGCGCTACTGACTCAATTTGGGAAGGGAGGTTGGCCGCGACACGGTGGCTCATCGAATTCGTCGGCATTAAGCGGAATGAGAACGGAAAGGCAACCGAGTGCCGCAAGAGGAAAGGGTCCAAGGACGTCAGGATTGATGACCTCGATGGAGGAAAACTATTTAACCTGTCCGGCCCAGACGCCCAACTCCTAGCCGACGTATGGAAAGGATGTTCGCAGGCGTCAAGTCATGCAACGAACGAGTACAACCATCCTGCGGTAAGCGACCAGAAGGAATTGCCTGACGCGCTAGTGATAATCCTGAGGCACCTCCAGGACACAATCTACAACCAAGCCGGAAAGAAGGTCAGCGACTGCGTGCTCAAGTCCAAGGACTAAATCACTCACTCCCTTAGCATCCGCTCCCAAAGTACCAAACCAGACAGACCGGTTCTGGGAAGCTTCGCAGGATTAGGAACCATAAACGCGCTTGCAGCCGCCCAAGACCTCGGCATATCGCTGAAGAAGCGCCGCCGTTTGCAACCAACGGCGATTCCTGTCGATAGAGGCACTGGCAGAAAAGCTGCACGCTCAGCGAGGCAAAGACAAGCAGTGGCTCGAAGCGTTCGGCAAACTCTGCAGCCTGCACAAAGAGCCGGCACAATCCCGATTCACCGCATCCGCCCGCCCCAATCTCCTCACTCCTCCACAACATACGCTCCCGCCACCCTTCAACCCGCCGATCCGCCCGCTACAATCGCTCTGGAACTTGAATCCACAAAAGGACCACTCGACATGTCTACTGCCAGCCAGATCGCGAACGCCGCCAACGCCCAGCTCAGCACCGGACCTCGCACCGACGAAGGAAAGCGCCAGTCCTCAC
>PMUN01000160.1 GCA_003166875.1 Bryobacterales bacterium
TGATCTTCACTTCGTCCTTCATGGATTCGTTCAGAACCACGCCGAAATTGATTTGTGCGTCTTCATTGGCGGTGGCGGCGCGAATCAGCGAGCACGCTTCGTTCACGTCGTGCAGGCTGAGGCGGCTGGAGCCGGTGATGTTGATCAGCACGCCACGCGCGCCCTTTACGCCGCCTTCTTCCATCAGCGGAGAACTGATGGCTTGGCGCGCGGCTTCGATGGAGGCATTCTCGCCGGAAGCGGACGCGGTGCCCATCATGGCGTAACCCATGCCCAGCATGATGGCGCGGATGTCGGAGAAGTCGCGGTTGATCAGACCGGGCGTGGTGATGATGTCGCTGATGCCCTGCACGGCCTGGCGTAGGATATCGTCGGCAGTGCGGAAGGCTTCAAAGAAACTGGTTCCGCGGGGGACGAGTTCGAGCAGGCGGTCGTTGGGAACGGTGATCACGGTATCGACGGTGCCACCGAGTTCGGAAAGGCCGCGGTCGGCTTGTTTCATGCGGCGCGGTCCTTCAAAGGCGAAGGGCTTGGTCACCACAGCGACGGTGAGGGCGTTCAGTTCCTTGGCCAGCGCGGCGACAACGGGCGCAGCTCCAGTTCCGGTGCCACCTCCGAGTCCGGCAGTGACGAAGACCATGTCGGCGCCTTCCAGAACTTCGATAATGCGTTCGGTGTCCTCGAGAGCGGCCTGCCGCCCCAAGCCGGGATCGGAACCGGCGCCGAGGCCGCTGGTCACCTTGGCGCCGATCGCGAGCTTATTGGGAACCGGCGACGCTTTGAGGGCCTGCACGTCGGTATTGAGAATGTGAAATTCGACACCGGTGAGCCCCTCGTTCATCATGCGAGCCACCGCGTTCGAGCCTCCGCCGCCGACGCCGACAACCTTAATTTTGGTGCCGTGCAGAGCTTCTTCTTCCTGGATGATAAACTTCGTCGCGTCCATTTTTAAACCCTCCTGTCATTCGAAAAACATCACCGACTCCCTTACGGTCGCGGTTCGGTAACGGAAAAATCACCGACTCCCTTACGGTCGCGGCTCGGTAACGTGCTCTTATCGAAATAGCAAGCCCACCAAACCGGGAGCTCTGCGTTTACCCTCGCGCTTCATCTTCCAGCGGGCTGAGTATCGGGCGAGGCCGGCTGCGGCTGCCCAGGCCGGAGTACACAATTCTTCCGGAAAACTCTCCATGCCGGCTGGCAGCGCAATGCGCGCCGGACAATTCAACACACGCTCGGCCATGTCGCACATGCCGTTGAGTAATGCGCCACCACCGGATAAAATAATTCCCTCGAGCAGCTTCTGCTCCATCCCGATGGTGACCAGCTCGGAACCGACGTGGATGAACAGCTCTTCGGCGCGCGCCTCGAGAATCTCATTCAATTGTTTGCGGGGGGCCTCGCGGGCGGGCCGGCCTTCTAGCGACGGCACCTCGATGAAACTGTGGTCCGAGGTGAGGCCGAGCATGGCGCATCCGTATTCCACCTTGAGCCGTTCGGCGTCGGCGTACTGGACGGTGAGGCCTACCGCGACATCGCGTGTCAAATGGTCCGCCGAGATAGGGAGGCTCCGCGCCAGCAGCACAGCCTCGCCGTCATAAACCACAAGGCCTGTGGAGTGCATCCCGATATCCACCACGGCCACTCCGCGCACGCGATCGTCCTTGGAAATTCCGGCATACGCGGCGGCCACCGGCTCAAACACGGTCTCTTCCACCGCATAGGAGGCTTGATGCACAGCGGCGCAGATGGAATCGTGCTCCTGCTCGGAAACGGTGACCAGGTGGACATTGGCTTCGAGGCGCGAGCAGACCGAGCCGCGCGGATAGCGTTTTCCGGACCGGCCGTCGAGCGTGAAGTCCTGCGGGAACAGGTGCAGGATGGCGCGATCGTCTTCCAAGCGAACTTGTTCGCTGCGCTCTACTGCATAAGCCATATCCTCAAGGGAGATGGGACGGGGCCTTCCAAATTCATAGATCCCGCGGCTGTTGTGCCCATCGATGGTAACGCCGCCGATTCCCACCACCATGGCATCGACGACGACGCGCGCTTCGGCTTCGGCCTGACGCACCGAGTCCTGGACAGATCGAGTGAGGGCTTGCTGATCGGTGAGGCGGCTCTTGTGCCAACCGGCGGAGGGCACTTCGCCGTGGCCGAGATATCGGAGGCGCCCTTCTTCCATCGCCAGGATGACGCAGCGCGTGAAAGCGCTGCCAGCGTCCAATCCGACGGCGAGTTGAGGTTTCTCGGGCATTAATTGGCCGCCGCGACCCCCGTGATTCTGTCGTCGAGCCGCAAATCAAAGGTTGTAACTTGCGGGATTCTGCGGTGAATATCGGGATAGTGATCCAGAAAGTTGTGCAAGCGGGATGCGAAGTTACGTTCGCCGAGCATGAGCGTTACGGCTCTTCCGTCCAGCTTTTCGGTGACTTTCAAATCGTCCAGGTCGGTGACATCGGCTTCCGAAATTTTGTCGCCCAGGGTGCCCAGTTCCGCAATCAGACGCTCGGCCCTGCGAACACGAATGCCCCGCTGGGCCGGGCTTTCGTCCGAACTAACGCCAGCCAGCAGTGGCAGATGGAATGCGGCTTTCGGGGGCGGATCGAGAATTACGCCTTCTTCGTCAATCAGCGCCCAGCGCTCCATGCTTTCGGCGCGGAGCTTCACAAATGCGGCGGGGCGGCGTTCCTCAATGCGCACCTGGATGCGATTCGGCCAAATCCGCACGATGGAGGCATCGCGCACCCATCGGACATTCAGCAGAGCCTTGCGGCGCGCGTTGAGTGGAAATAGGAAGACACTGCGGCCCAGGTCCGGATCGAAGATTCTCAAGATCTGCGCACGCGAAGCGTATTTTACTCCATGCACTTCGAGATTCGGACTTTCCAACCCGTAATCGGCTGGGCCAGGCAGGAGGAAACGCGGATCGCGGATCAGGAATTGCTCGAAGCGTTGCGAGGCGTAGATGCAGGTGGTGAGAAGCAGGCTGGCGCCGATAATGATCAACCCGTAGCGAAATATCACACGCACAGCCGGCGCGCGCCGCTTTTTGTCCTTGGCTTGGGGCGCCATCTAAGCCGCCTCCCGTAATTTCTCGAGCACGCGTTCACCCACCTGCCACACGTTGCCGGCGCCGAGGGTGATTACCAGATCTTTATCGCGCGCATTCGCGACCACGGCCTCGGCGGTGCGTTCGATGGTTGCCGTGTATTCGACGCAGCGATGGCCGAAATCACGCATCCGCTCCGCCAGTGCGCTGCCCGTGACTCCTTCGATGGCGTGCTCCGAGGCGGCGTAAATATCCAGCACGTACACCACGTCGGCCTGGTGAAAACTCCGGGCGAATTCGTCCATCAGGTGCTGGGTGCGCGTATAACGATGCGGCTGGAAGACGGCGTGAATGCGCTGGAATTTGCATAATTGCGCGGCCGCGAGTGTGGCGCGAATCTCAGTGGGATGATGGCCGTAATCATCGATTACGGTAATGCCACGCTCGGAACCGCGCGTCTGAAAGCGCCGTTCCACGCCCGAATACAGGGCGATGGCTTCGTGAATCGCTGCCAGCTTTACATCCAGTTCGAGGCCGATGGCGATGGCTGCCGTGGCATTGAGCACGTTGTGAATTCCCGGCACGCGCAGGAGGAATTTTCCTAAGTCGTGGCCCCGGGTATGGACCGAAAAGCGGCTTTCGAAAGGCCCGCACTCCATGTCGACGATCCGTAGTGTCGCTTGATGGCTGCGTCCATACGTGATGGCTCTGCGATTCACAGCCGGAAGCAGTTGCTGCACATTTTCGTCATCCAGGCACAGAATCGCCGCGCCGTAAAAGGGAACTTTTTGAACGAATTCGAGGAACGCGGCGCGAATCTCGACGATGGACGGGTAGTGGTCCAGATGCTCGCGGTCGATGTTGGTGACTACGGCCAGAATCGGGCTCAGCTTCAGGAATGAGCCATCGCTTTCATCCGATTCCACCACGAGGAAATCGCTGCGTCCCACCCGAGCGTTCGAGCCACCCATGGCGGCGACTTTTCCCCCTACGACTACCGTGGGATCCAATCCGGCCACATTCAGAACAGTGGCGGTCATGGAGGTGGTGGTGGTTTTTCCGTGACTGCCGGCGATGGCGATGCCGTATTTCAGACGCATCAGCTCTGCCAGCATTTCGCCGCGGGGGATGACGGGGATGGACAAGCGGCGCGCTTCCTGGACTTCCGGATTCTGGTCGTCCACGGCGGAGCTGACGACGATGGCCTTCGCGCTTGAGACGTTGGCCGCGGCATGGCCTTCGAAAATCCGGGCGCCGAGCTTGGCCAGACGGTCGGTGGTAGGGCTGAGTTTCACGTCGGAGCCCGAGATCTGGTATCCGAGATTGAGCAACACCTCGGCGATCCCGCTCATACCGATCCCGCCGATTCCAACGAAGTGCAAGTGTTGTAGCTTAAAAAACATTTTTATATTGTATTGTTTCGGCTTTCGAGGGTAATGTCAATAGGGAGTGGGGCGGACCCCCTGGTCCGCGGCCGACGCCCACGTCGGCGTGNNCCAGGGGGTCCGCCCCACCATCAATGCACATTTCAGAGGCAATCCAGAAGGCTGAGAGGATGGAGAATTTTGGGGAGTGGGGTGTTTAATTGACAATGGAGGCCTCCACAATGTCCGCGGCTTGGCGGGCGGCTTCCGGGTGGGCAAATTTGCGGGCTTGCTCGCCCATTCGTTTCAGCTGGGCTGGTTGAGAGCTTAGCCTGCCTACCTCTTCAAAGAGGCGGCCTCCATCCATTTGGCTGTCCAGCACGAGTTGCGCCGCACCGCCCTTGCTGAATGCCTCAGCGTTTCGGAGCTGGTGCTCATCGGCGGCACTGGGAAGCGGCACCAGGATGGCGGGCTTGGCGGCCGCGGCCAATTCAGCAAGCGCGCCCGCTCCGGCACGGCAAATCACCAGGTCGGCGCGCGCAAACGCGGCCGGCATGTCATCGATGAACGGCAGCAGCTCGCCCTCGAGACCGGTCTCCGCGAATTTCTTGGCCAGAGCTTCGTGACCGGTAACGCCCGTTTGATGGATGAATCGCACGGGAAATTTCGCTTCGCGAAAGTAACTCCAGCTTGCTTTGGCGGCTTCATTCAACCTGCGTGAGCCTTGGCTTCCGCCGGTGATCAGGACAGTCAGCTTCGTCTCTCGCGCTTTGGGCCGAATGGCAAAAAATTCCGGACGAACCGGAAGCCCGGTGATCACGGATTTGCCGGGCGGGAAGAATCGGGCGGTTTCGGGGAAATTCAGAAGCGCGCGCGTCACGAAACGGCCGACGTGACGATTGGTGAGTCCGGGAATTGCGTTCGGCTCCATCACCAGGATGGGCAGGCGCTTCCATAAACCCGCCAGTACCACAGGACCGGCCGCGTAGCCGCCCATGCTGAAAATGGCTCCCGGCCGATGTTTAGCGAGCATCTGGCGCGCCCTCAGCACGCTGAACGGAAGTTGCGTCAAGGTCCGGATGCTGCGCGCAACACCCACGCTGTTGAGCCCACCGATCTCGATGAATTCGAGCGGAAAGCCCGCTGAAGGGACCAGCTTGGCTTCGAAACCGGTGCGCGTGCCGATGAAGACGCAATGGTGGCCGCGAGCCTTCAATTCTCGCGCCACGGCGAGAAGTGGAAGCACATGTCCGCCTGTTCCTCCGCCGGCCATCACGACAGTTGCCATTTGCGTTCATTCGTGCGGGACAAAATCATTCTGAGTGCTCGCTCACGCTCAGCAGCATTCCCAAGCAAATCAGCGTGCTCATCAGTGAGCTGCCGCCAGCGCTGATCATGGGCAGCGGAATTCCTTTGGTGGGCCCCATGTCGAGCACCACGCTGATATTGATGAAAGCCTGGATTACGATGGACGAGGTGAGGCCCAGAGCCAGGTAACGGCCAAAATCGTCCTGCGCTACCCAGGCCACCTGCAAACCACGCCATAGAATAATGAGGAAGCCGGCCAGCACGGCGCTGCAACCGAAGAATCCAAGTTCTTCGCCGATCACGGCGTAAATGAAATCGGTGTGCGCCTCCGGCAGATAGTAAAGTTTCTGGATGCCTTGCATTGGCCCGAGGCCGACCAATCCGCCGCTCCCGACCGCGATCCTGGATTGCCGCGCCTGATATCCGGGGTCGCGAGTGGTGATGGATTCGCTAATGTATTTCTTGATATGGCCGTTCTTATCGAAAATCGATACCAGCTTGTACTGGGGATCGAAAAATCCAACGATGCGCGCCAGGCGATAGGGTTTGTAAGCTACAAACGCGACCGAGCACAGGAGCCCCGCCACCAATGCAGCGGTGACCAGTTTACGCTGCAAGCCAGCGACATAAAAAACAATCGCGGCTGGAACGACCATCACGATGGCGGTCCCCAGGTCGCCGATTCCCACTGTCGCCGCAAGCACAGACAGCGGAAGACAAACGGCCGCCATGGTTCGCCGGGTGTTGAGAGTTTCTTGCCGCTGCGTGACAAAGTAGGCCAGGAAAATAAGGAGGGCGGGTTTCGCGAACTCGGAGGGTTGCAACGTTCCGATTCCTTCCAGGCGGAACCAGCGGTGAGTTTTGCTATCGGCAATGAAAACCAGAATCTGAAGCATCAGCACTACGCCAACCGATCCGAAGGCCCAGGCCGGGCTGTGCAGCCGCCGATAATCGCGCTTCTTGAAATACATGAGAACTATGAACGAGAAAATCGCCCAGACCAGTTGGTGGCTCACGAAATGGAAGCTGGATTTGATGCGAGGATTGAGCTCGGCCACTACGGAAGATGCGCTGTAGACCATCACCAGGCCGAAACCGACCATGGCGACGATGGTGGAAAATAACAGCCAGTCTGTCTTCAATCGCTGGGCCATCAGCCTGCTCCTTCCGCCAAGGCGCGGACCAGTTCTTTGAATACCCGGCCGCGCTGCTCGAAATTTTCGAATTGGTCGAAGCTGGCGCAGGCGGGCGCAAGCAGGACGGTATCGCCGGGAGAGGCGACGCGAGAGGCTTGCTGGACCGCTGCCGCCAGGGTGCCGCATTGCACTACCAGCGTGGCATCGCCGATTTGGGAAGCGATTTTCTTGGCGGCTGAGCCGATGAGCAATGCGGCTTTGGCTTTGGCGCGGAGCGGCGAGCGCAGCACCGTATAATCGCTATCTTTATCTTTGCCGCCGAGGATGATCCACAACCCGCCTGGGAACGCATCCATAGCTTTGAGAGTGGCGTCGACGCTGGTGGCTTTGGAATCGTTGTAGTAGGCTACGCCGTCGATTTCCTGGACGAGTTCGAGGCGGTGCTCGACGGGCGCGAAGGTGGCTGCCGCACGGGTGATTTGGGAGAGTTGCGCTCCGGCGCGTTTGGCCATCAGGGCCGCAGCCATTACGTTTTCGTAGTTGTGCCGGCCACGCAGCCGAAGCTCGCGCACGCTGAGAAGTTCGGTATCTTCCATGCGGATGGTGTCGCCATCCAGCCATGCGCCGGCGACAGGATGAGTGCTGCTGAACCACGCGACGGTGGCGGAAGTGCGCCGGGCGAATTCAACCGTGACTGGGTCGTCGGCGTTGAGCACGGCGTAGTCGTCTGCACACTGCGTTTCGAACAATCGCGCTTTCGCGTTCTTGTAGTTCTCGAAAGTGTGGTGACGGTCCAGATGATTCTGCGTAACGTTGAGGCACGCAGCTATGGGTGCGCGAAAAGTCCGGATGGTCTCGAGTTGAAAGCTGGAAAGCTCGAGGACATTCCATTGATCCGGACGCGATGTTTCGACCATGGAGGCCGGGGGTGTTCCAATGTTGCCTCCCACCTGGCAGGCGATCCCGGACTCGTGCAGGATATGGCCGGTGAGCGCGGTGGTGGTGGTTTTGCCGTTCGTGCCTGTGATGCCGATGTTCTGCCCCTCAAGGAAAGGCGCGGCCAACTCTAGTTCGCCGATTACTGGGATGCCGCGTTCGCGGGCGGTTGCGAGTACGTCCAGATCGGCCGGGACGCCTGGGGATAGGACGATCAGATCCGCATCGCGGAAAGCGGCTTCGGTTTGGGGCTCCACTGTTATGCCTTGCACTTCTCCCATTGGTTTTTCATCTACTGCGCGGACGTGGGCGCCTTTTGCGAGGAGCAGCCTTACGGCTGCTACGCCGGAGCGCGCCATTCCGACTACCACCACTTTTCGGCCATTTAATACCATTCCAATTCAACTGCACCGACTCCCTTACGGTCGCGGCTCGGTAACGCGGGCCGAACCCAGCCGCGCGCGAGAACAAGCGTTAACGTAGCTTCAATGTTGTTAGGGCGAACAATGCCATTACTAAACCTGCTATCCAGAATCTGGTTATTATTTTTGACTCCGGCCAACCCAGCGCCTCAAAATGATGATGGATGGGCGCCATTTTGAAAATGCGTTTCTTGCGCAGCTTGTAGCTGCCTACTTGCAGGATCACCGAGAGCGCTTCGATGACGTATACGCCGCCGATGAAGAGGAGCAAGATTTCTTGCTTGATTAGAACCGCGACCACACCCAGCGCGCCGCCGAGGGCGAGCGATCCTACATCGCCCATGAAAATTTCGGCCGGATGCGCGTTGTACCAAAGAAATCCAATGGATGCGCCTACCATGGATCCACAAAAAATGGTCAGCTCTCCGGCGCCTGGGAGCCGCGCCAGGTCGAGATACTCGGCGAGCTTGGCGTTACCACTGACGTAAGTCAGCATGGTCATCGCGCCCGAGGCGATGATCATCAGGCCGATGGCGAGGCCGTCCAGGCCATCCGTCAGGTTCACTGAGTCCGATGCTCCGACAATCACCAGCACCATGAACGCGTAGAAACCCGCGAAGGCGAGCGGATACGTGTACCAGTTGTGCACCAAAGGCTCAATGAGCAGATCGGGCTTGAAGGATTTGAAGAAGGGAACGTTAATACTGGTGGAATACAATTTGTTGGCATGCAGGCTGAGGAGAATAAATCCCACGATGAGTGCGGCCACCACCTGGAACGAGAATTTCTCCCGCACCGACAGACCTTTGTTTTGCTTGCCCCGGATCTTGGCGTAGTCGTCGAAGAAACCGATCAGCCCAAAACTCGCCATCCCGAAAAGCGCGATCCACACGTAAGGATTTCGAAGATTCGCCCAGAGGAGAGTCGGAACGACGACCGAGATGATGATCAGGATTCCACCCATGGTGGGCGTACCGGCCTTCTTCATATGCGATTTCGGCCCGTCCTCGCGTATGTACTGTCCGATTTGGAATTCGCGGAGTTTCTGGATCAGCCAAGGCCCCAGCGCGACGCACAGGAACAGCGCCGTGAGACTGGCGGACGCAGTGCGAAACGTCACGTATCCAAACTCGCGGAAGGGCGTGTAAAGGCGAAACAGCTTTTCGTAGAACAGCCAGTAGAGCATCTAACTTGGTGGAGACAGAAACCTCTCGAGGGCCCGCTCGACGTGGGTGCCTCGTGAACCCTTGAACAAAATCACATCGCCCGCGCGGGCGATTTGGCGTAGCTGGTCTCCGGCCTGGGCTGGATCGTCGAAAAAAAACGCGGCGTTAACTGCTTGACCTGCTTCCTTGGCTGCATCCACCAGGTTACTGGCCGCGCCGCGTATTCCAACGAGCACATCAATCCCTTGCGCCGCGACATAGTTGCCCACATCGCGATGCAGGGCCCCGGACCAGCGTCCGAGCTCGAGCATCTCCCCCAGCACGGCAATGCGCCGCTTGGCTTGGGTATCCCGGAGCACGTCGATCATGGCGCGCGCCGCATCAGGATTGGAGTTGTAGCAATCGTTCAAAATCAGAATTCCGTTGTGGAGGAAGCGTTCGCCACGCATGGGGCCGGGCGGAATGTCGCGCACCACTTCGGTGAGCTCGCGTGGCGGTATTCCAAATAAGCCGGCGACGGCGATTCCGGCCAGAAAATTTGAGATGCTGTGGCGGCCGTGGAGCGGGCTGGAAAATTGGACGCCGTCTACGGAGAAGCTGATGCCGCCGGAGGTGTCCTCGAAGCTTTCCGCGCGCACATCGGCTCCGGCGTTCAATCCGAACGTGATGGTACGGCCGCGGTGGGCATCGCGGAAGGGGAGGACCAGGGGGTCGTCGAAATTCAGTACGGCGACTCCGTCGGGCGGCAAGGCTTCGATCAGTTCGCGCTTGGCGGCTGCGACAGCTTCGATGGAATCGAAAGCTTCCATGTGAGCGTGGCCGACGTTGGTTACTACGCCGATGTTGGGCCGGGCGATCTCGGAGAGGCGGCGGATTTCGCCGGCGTGGTTCATGGCCATTTCGAGGACGGCTACCTGGGCATTGGAGGGCATGCGCAGGATGGAGAGTGGAAGGCCTATGTGATTGTTGAGATTTCCGATGGTCTTCGCTATTGGGACGCCAGCCTCCGGCTGGTTGGGGACAAGCCGGAGGCTTGTCCTACTCACTCGAAGCATGGCCGCGATGATGTCTTTGGTGGTAGTTTTTCCGGCGCTGCCAGTCACGCCCACCACCTGACCGCCCCACTGTTCGCGCGCCCAGGCAGCAATTTCCTGGAGCGCGGCCAAAGAGTCGGGAACGGGGAGAATGTTAGCGGTGTCTTCGCGATTCGCAACTGCCGCTACCGCGCCTTTTCCGAGCGCTTCGTCCAAGTAGGCATTCCCATCGTGATTTGGTCCTCGCAATGCAAAGAATAGGTCTCCAGGTTGAACGGTGCGCGAATCCACACTCCAGCCGGTGATGCGCGTGTCGCTCGTCGCTGGAAGTCCTAGCACTGCGGCTATCTCCTTTACTGTAAAATCCACAAATCCTTACTCAATCACCGACTCCCTTACGGTCGCGGCTCGGTTACACCCCAACCCAGGGCCTTCAATGCCTCTCTGGCTGCTTCGCGGTCGTCAAAATGTATGACGCGATCTTTCAAAACTTGATACGGCTCGTGACCTTTTCCTGCCAAAATCACGATGTCGCCGGAACGGGCCTGGCCGAACGCGGCGCGGATCGCCTTAGCGCGGTCCGGCTCTACAATGTGAGGGACATCGAAGCGCCTCAATCCCACCAGGGCGTCGTTCATGATGGCGAGGGGGTCTTCCGAGCGCGGATTGTCGGAAGTCAAAACCACAAAATCGCTGGATTGGCCGGCTGCCATGCCCATCAAGGGGCGCTTGGACCGATCGCGGTCGCCGCCGCAGCCGAAAAGCGTGATGACGCGCTTGGGATGCAGCTCGCGCGCCACCGCGATGATGCTGCGCAACGCGTCGTCGGTATGCGCGTAATCCACCACTACTAGAAACGGCTGGCCTTGATCCACTCGCTCGAACCTGCCCGGCACCTGCCGGCAATCGGCGATTCCGCGGGCAATGGTTTGCCAATCGAACCCGTAGCTCAAAGCTACGCCGCACGCGGCCAGGATGTTGTATGCGTTGATTTTGCCGACCAACGGCGAGCGAAGTCCTACTTTTTGATCGCGATATTCCACCGTGAATCGCAGGCCTTCGAAGCTCATCTCTAGCGCGGACGCGCGCAGATCGGCGCCTGGCGAGAATCCATAGCGGATCACTTGCGCCGTGGTTTCGATTTCGGCGCCACGCGCGTCATCGGTATTGATGACAGCCCAGCGCGGAGCGGGAGCACCTTGGGGAGCGAAGAGCAGTTTCTTGGCGGCGAAATAGGTGTCCATGCCGGAGTGGAAATCCAGGTGGTCGCGAGTGAGGTTGGTGAATACCGCGGTGTGAAACGTAATGCCGTAAACCCTGTCGAGAGCGAGCGCGTGCGAGGAGACTTCCATTGTCGCATGCGTGCCGCCGCGTTCGACCAATTCATGAAACATGCGGTACAGATCGAGCGACTCAGGCGTGGTATTCACTGCCGTTCTTACTTCTCCCGCCAAGCGGTATTCAATGGTCCCCACCAGCAACGTGGTCTTACCGGCGGCTCGCAAAATGGAGTCGATCAGGAAAGCGCTGGTGGTTTTCCCATTGGTTCCTGTCACGCCCGTCAAGCTGAGCCGGCGGTCCGGCTCGCCGTAGAAATTGCTGGAAGCCCGTGCCAGCGCGCGACGTCCATGCTCCACTTCTATCCACGTTCCTTCGAAACCCGCTGGGGAGGGGAGCTCGCCGGCCACGGCTAACGCGCCCCGTTCCACGGCGGACCGGGCGAACTCGCGGCCATCGGCACGCGATCCTGGAAAAGCGAAAAACAAAAAGCCTGCCTCCACTCGACGCGAGTCATACTCCAATCCACGAATCTCGATTCCGCGCAGATCCCCGGAAAGCTCGCGCCGGAGTTGAACCCCGCGGAGGATCTGTTCAAGCGTCATAGCGCGTCAGCGGCCAAATTGCACGCGCACGCTTTGTCCCAACGGCAGGACGGCGCCTGCCTCGGGAACCTGCGTCTGAGCGATTCCGCCCCCCTTGAATTCCACTGGAATGCCCAACGCGGACGATTCTTCAATCACGTCCCGCAATGTCTTGCCCCGAAAGTTCGGCACGCGCGGACCAGCCAGGTCACGCGCCGGATTGGTTTTCGCCTCTGCCAAAAAAGTCCGCTGGTCCGAAGCGCTCTCTGCGGAAGCCGCCGGTCGGTCGTCGGCGGCAACGGCATCCTCCGCTTGGACCAGCGGGGGAGGGATGGAAGAACCAAGGCCAGCGATGGCCACGTCGTTCTCGTCGGCCTGATCGCGTTCGGGTGAAGGAAGCATCTCGGGTAAATCTTTCGGAACGTCCATCAGGCGCAGCGCGGCGGCGGCCACTTCGCGAAAAGCAGGCCCAACCGCTGGACCCCCGTAGCCGGCCGTGCCCTCGGTGCCGCTGATAGTTACCACTACTACGATGGCTGGATTGGTGACAGGTGCAAAGCCCAGGAAGGACGCGTTGTATAAGTGCGTATATTGACGCGTGCGGTAATCGTAAATCTGAGCCGTGCCGGTTTTGCCGGCTGCGGTGTACCCCGGGATCCGGCAGTACTTGTGGCCGGTGCCGTAAGTTTTCAGGACCACGCCTTCCATCATGCGGCGCATGGTGAGGGCGGTTTCCGGTTTCAGAATACGGACGGGCTGGGCGATGGGAGTGTCCATGGTCAAGCGCGGCTGTATCAGCAATCCTCCGCTGGCGATTACTGTACCGATGCGTGCAAGCTGCAACGCAGTGACGCCGACTTCATGTCCCATGGAGATGGAAGCGAGCGAAGTTCTCTCCCAATGGCGCAGAGGCCGAAGCATTCCCGGGGACTCGCCGGGGAGCGGGATTCCGGTCCTGACACCGACAGCGTAGCGCCGAAGATATTCGAACATCTTGTTCTGGCCGACCGTCAATCCGATGTTGATGGCGCCAATATTGCTGGAGCGGGCCAGTACGTCCTCCATCGACAATGACCAATAGCTGTTGTGATCGTGGATGGTGCGTCCGAACAGCGTTATTTTTCCGCCGCCGCACGGAATTATGCTTGCCGGCCCAAGCTTGGTGGTTTCGAGCGCAGCCGAAAGCGTAATCACCTTGAATACGGAGCCGGGCTCGAAGGGCGCCGTCACAGCCAGGTTTTCGCGCGCTTGCAGATCCTCTTTTTTGGGCGGTTCGTTCGGATCGAAGGTGGGAAAGTTCGCAAGGGCCAGGATATCGCCGGTGTGCGGATCGATGGCCACGGCGCTGCCCCACTTGGCGTGGTGGGTCTGGACCATTTTTTTCACTTCGCGCTCCGCGACGAATTGGATGCGGGCGTCAATGGTGAGGCGAATGTCCTGGCCGGCTTGCGGCTGGCTCTCGACCTTGGATTCGAAGCTGCGTTTCTGGACATCGCGGGTGACATGAAGCTCGCCGGAGTGTCCCTTGAGGCGCGAGTCGAAACTTTGCTCGATGCCGCCGTTACCCTTTTGCGCAAAGTCCACGTCGCCGACTACGTGCGCCGCGAGCGACTGATTGGGATAAAAACGCTGGCTCTCGCTGCGAAACTCGATCCACTCCAGCTTCAAATCCCGCAGCCGCTCGGATTCTTCGGCAGTGATCTTCCGCTTCACCCACACGAATCCGTGCTTCGAGGCAGCCGCTTCCGTCATCCTGGCGAGCAGATCGTTCGAATCCAGATTTAGGATTTTAGACAGGATGTCAGCGGCTATCGGAAGATCTGGGACACGTAATGGATCGACGCAGACGGATTCCGCGGGAAGACTGATGGCCAGGCGTTGGCCCATGCGGTCGACGATGGTGCCGCGCGGGGCTTGGAGTTCGAGAGTTTTCTCCTGTTGTTGGACGGCTAGTTTTTTGTACTCGTTATGCTGGACGATTTGGAGTTGGACCAGGCGAGCGACGATAAGCGCCACCCAGACGAACGCCAGGCGGGCTAGCAGGTGTACGCGTCTTGTCGCCAGGGTGTTCATGGTAAGGCACCGACTCCCTTACGGTCGCGGTTCGGTTTGAGCCACTACGGTGTCCGACTTGCTATCTAGGTAGACAACCTTCGATAGGTCCGGATCTACGAACGATTGCATTTTCGCCAGTTCTTCCAGGCGCGCGGGATCGAGCAGTTTCGACTCCTGATATTCCAGCGTGGCGCGATCGAGCATCAGGCGACTTTGTTCCTGGCGTAATGCTTCCAGACGGTAACCGGCAACGAGACCGTACAGCCCGGGCAAGAGAAGGCCGATCACCAACGTGGCGATGGTGAGCGAAGAGCCGATGAGCTTCCAGCAAGCTCGGCGCGCGGCTGGGTCGGCTTCGCGCAGAACGTGCGCGTTGTTGATTCGCTTGATATAGAAATACACGTCCTCGTTGGGGAAGGCCGGGACCTCGAAGGGATCGTCTTGTTCGAGCACGCGGGTTCGCGGCGCTGCTTGATCCAAGCTTTTCGCCGCCATGAATCGATCCAGGATGGTTGCCAGGGTTGCCATTTTTTGTCTTTGCTATCTCATCTCCACGGCCCGGAGTTTCGCGCTCCGTGACGGGGGGTTATCTCTTATCTCTTCGGGTGTTGGCCTGACCACGTGCTTAGTGAGCATGGTTGCTCTTCCGGCGCGGGCCAAAGCCTGAAAACTCTGCTTCACTTTTCTGTCCTCGAGCGACATGAAGGAAACGATGACAATCCTTCCGCCGGTCTTCACCAAATCCGGAGCGGCGTCGAGCAAGCCGTCCAGTTCGCCCTGTTCGTTGTTCACGGCCAATCGCAACGCCATAAACGTTTGCGTGGCCGGATGGAGCCTGGTCGTCCGGGGCACAGCCTCTTCGATCACTCGAGCTAGCCGCCCGGTAGTCGAAATCGGCCGCGCCCGCACGATTGCTCTTGCGATTTTCCGCGACCTCCTTTCTTCGCCGAATTGATAAATCATGTCGGCCAATTCTTTCTCTGACGTAAAATTGACAAGCTCTTCCGCCGTCTGGCCCTGGCTGCGATCCATGCGCATGTCCAAGGGGCCGTCGGCCATCAGCGAAAAGCCGCGCTCGGGCTCGGTGAGCTGATAGCGGCTCACGCCGAGATCGGCCAGCAGGCCATCCACCTGCTTGACGCCGTTCGCTGCTAACGCTTCTGGCAGAGCCGCAAACGATCCGTGGTGATATCGAATCCGGTCCGCATACTCGACCGTGTTGCTCTTCGCCAGTGCGAGCGATTCCGCGTCCCGATCGTTCGCGATCACAAATCCGTTCGTTAGCCGCGTGGCGATGGCGCCCGTATGGCCGCCCAATCCCGCAGTTGCGTCCAAGAATATCCCGTCCGGCCGAATTGCCAGATACTCCAGACACTCGCCGAGCATGACCGGGACATGCATACATGGCCGCTACACAAACCCCTTTCGCGTTGCCGCCACATTGGCTTCTTCGAGCAGACCTTCCGCGTTCCGCAATTGCGCTTCGTACTCGGCTTTCGAGTAGATATTGATGCAGCCTTCCGGGGCGGCGTCCATCCAGACTTCCTGACCTTCGAGATTCAGCAGCCGACGCAGGTTGGTGGGGAGCATGACGCGGCCACCGGTGTCCAAGCGTCCATCTTCGCCGTAATGGCGGGCGGTGATGGACATCGACTTGGCCAGAAGCGGATGTTCCAACGCCAGCTCGGCCAAGTGTTTTAGATTTTCTTTCCAGACCGAAATCGGGTAGAGTTTAGCTATGCGCTTGTCGGTAGTGGTCACGAACAGCCTGCCGTCCTCCAAACTCTCGAGGTACTCCTTGAAAGTGACCGGCATTTTCAGTCTGCCCTTCTCGTCCACATGGGCAGAGTATGCCCCCAGAGGTGGCTCAACAGGCACGAGTTTGGGCTGATCCGACACTTTAGGACACTTTAAGCCACTTTTGGCCTAAGGGAATTTTGGCACGAGTAGTATAAGATAAGCAAGGACTTTTTTGCGGGAGTGTCGGTGGGATTAGGGGTTAGCTAGCGGACCACTATTGGTAGTACTGCTTCAAGGAAGGTACTCTATACGATCTGGATCGGGGTCAGGGTTGCCCGGACTGGATGATTGTCGGACTGGCGAAGGCGGGTCACTTCAAGCTAAGCCAGCCGCTCGCAGGCGGATCATGAATCTGTTGCCGCCTGGAAATCGAGGGCCCTCCCTGTTTTGTCACTTCAGCAAGTCCAAGAACTCACTGGTGGTGTAGCCGGCCTGTTGAATGATAGAACCCAGCGTGCCGCGATTCAGGTCCCTTCTTGTGCGGGTGCTCCAGGACGTAGTGGCTGCCGCTGACATGGTGCACCACGAAGCCCTCCCGTTCGAGCAACCGCAGAACACCTTTGGGCTTGAGGGCAGGAACCCGATGGCTCATGCCGATTCAGGCAATAGCACGCGGACTTCTTCTTTTACGGGCATCCTATCCGAAGGAATGGGGAGATGGTCCTTACGCAGGCTCTCCAGGTAGGCGAGAATCGCGTCCTGGGCCATGGCACGCGCTTCTTCCAACGTGTCGCCCTCGGTAACCAGACCTGGGAGCGCCGGACAAGTCACGACCAAGCCGCCTTCCTCGGCCGGCTCGAACAACACAGTGTAGCAATATTCCGCCATTGCGATTCGTTCCTCTTCATCTACGATCATACGACTTCGGCCTCTGCGGCTTCCACAAGCTCCTCGCCGACCGGACTCGCCTGAACTGGCCCGGATGATTGTTGAAATTCCGAAGAACTCGACCAACGAGTACGAGTATGACAAGGAGCTGGGTCTGTTCCGGCTGGACCGGACGCTGTATTCTCCCGTGCACTATCCGGGTGATTATGGTTTCGTTCCGGGGACTGTGGCGCCTGACGGTGACGCGGTGGATTGCCTCGCGCTTGGTGAAAGAACCCAGTTTTCCGGGCTGCTTGATCGAGGTTCGACCGATTGGCGTTCTCATTATGATTGACCAGGACCAGAGCGATCAGCCGTTATGATGAGGTCCGCTCGATGGACGGAATCTTCGCCCATGTTCGTCTGGAAATCGAGCACTTCTTCACCATCTACAAGGAGCTAGAGGGACGGAAAACAGCGACGTTAGGCTGGGGCGGGCCGGGCCATGCCCGGAAGGCGATTCGCGAGGGCCGAAAGAAGTATCTCGAGCAGGCGGCGGGGCGGCGACGTTCTGGGAACCGCAAGTGACGATCAGTGATCAGCCAGGAATTGACCGGCGATATTGCGCGCGATATCATGGTTGCAGGTCGGCTTGGTGCGGATTGTGCTCGATACTGATGTGGTGGTCGCAGCTTTCCGCAGCGACCAAGGGGCCTCAAGACAGCTTCTATTGGCGGCCCTGGACCGCGAGTTTGTGATGCTACTTTCGGTCCCACTCATGCTGGAGTATGAGGCAGTGCTAAAACGGCCGGAACACTTATTGGCAGCGGGGCTGGCGATAGAGCAAGTTGACGCGGTGTTGGATGCTTTAGCGGCAGTTGTCGAGCCGGTTCGGCTGGCGTTCCACTGGAGACCAACTCTGAACGACCCGAGCGACGAAATGGTGTTGGAAACCGCGGTAAATGGCAGGGCGGATCGCCTGGTTACCTTCAATGTGAAGCACTTTGGTGAAGCCGCGCAACGGTTCGGAATGGACGTTGGCAGGCCAGGAGAGACTTGGAGAGAACTCCGGGGAGGATCGCATGAGAAGAAGTAACGTAGCGCTTCGCCTTCAACCTTCCTTACTTGAGGAGGCACGGCGAGTCTCGGAATCCGAAGGTGTGGCGTTGAATCAACTGATCAACGTCGCGGTAGCGGAAAAGTTGTCTGCACTGCGAACGGAGCAGTACTTCCGCGAGCGCGCCGGGCGGGCCGACATCCCCAAAGCGAAGCGAATTCTCAAGCGGGCTGGCAAGGGAAACCCTCCGATTCCCGGCGACGAGCTCTAACTCTCGGCCGCGGCGCATTTTTCGCACCTCTGCGACGGAAAATCTGACATTTCTACGCCGTATACCAGTGGAAGGCCGCGTCCACAGCCACGCTCGGCTGGGGCGGACCGTTGGACGGACGGAAGAGGTATGTTGGGGTCGTAGGAAGTCATAGGAAGGAGAAATCATGCGATTGCTTCGCTTCATTATTATTATTNNTGGGTTGTTCCACACCAGACCAATTCCGGGATCGCGCAAGGTGCGCTGTTCACGGTTACCGGAACGGGGCTTGGCCCAACCACCATTCAGCACGCCAACAGTTATCCATTGCCGACCACGCAGGGTTTGGCTGGAACCACAATTCAGGTGCGGGTGAACGGCGTTACCGAGAATTGCATTATGATCTACAGCCTGGATACGCAAGTGGCTGCGATTCTGCCATCCGCTACACCGACAGGAACTGGAACGCTGACGCTTTCCTATCAAGGCGCGGAGAGCACGATCGCGATCCAGGTTCTCGCCGCGAACTTCGGAACGTTCGCGCTCAATGAGGACGGCACCGGTCCTGGAGTTTTCACCGATGCCGCTAACAATCCGATCACGTACATCCATCCGGCGCATCCGGCCGAGGAACTGGTTCTATGGGGCACCGGCCTGGGCCCGATCACCGGCGACGAAACCGAGCCGCCGCAGCAGGTGGATTTGCATAGCGGCGTTCAGGTGCTGGTCAACAACCAACCGGCGACGGTTGTGTACGGTGGTCGCGGCAGCTCTGCCGGAGTGGACCAAATCAACTTCGTGATCCCGGCCGGAATCACTGGGTGCAAAGTATCGGTGGCTGTGATCGTGAAGGGCGTTACCGGCAACATTACATCCATGGCTGTCGCGCCGGCGGGGCAAGCCACCTGCGTCGACACGTTCGGTCCGCTAACGGCGGACAATCTGCAAAAGGCGATGGCGAGAGGTTCGCTGAATCTGGGAGGCGTCATAGTGAACCGGGTGGCCGGCGGGAACGACAAGCTGGAAGCTGGTTTCGCGACCTATTCTCTGAGCAACCTGGTGCGATCCTGGGGAGGTGGTTCTGCCGGATCAATCGGCAGTTGCCTGGCCTATGAGACTTTCGCCAGCTCATTGAATCCGATCGATCCTGTTGTGGAGAGCTTTCTGAATCCCGGTGACCAGTTGATGCTTAACTCGACCGGCGGTTCGAAGACCATCTCCGCCCTTGGCACAGGCCTTTTTGACACCACGCTCTCCACCGAACCGGCTGTGTATATTGAACCCGGACCTTTCTCGGTTACAAACGGCGCGGGTGGACCGGGCGTGGGATCCTTCACCTGGTCGTTGACGCTACCGGAGCCCGTCGTTCCTACAAACATCCCAGCCAGTATCAATCTCTCGCAGGATCTAACCTTGACCTGGACTGGCAGTTCGGGGTTCTCGGTGGTGACCATCTTCCTGTTCAGCGGTGTACCGGTCTCGCCGGAGACGGCTTACGTCGAGATTCTATGCACTGCCGATGCGTCGACTGGAAGCTTCACGATTCCATCCGCAGTTCTGAACCTGCTTTCTCCGAATGGCTATGGAGCTGTTGGAAAACGCGGAGTTGACATTCAGATCGCGGGTGTTCCGCTGGTCCGCTACGCCGACGTACCGGGCTCGCCGGGACTGGACGCAGGCATCTTCAGCGTGTTTGTATCGAACGGAGCGGTGGCGAAGATTCAGTAGTTTGGCTCCAGGCGTTCACAGAAGTGTGAACGCGGCACGCTGGGAGCGTGCGCTACGGTTTCCGGCTGAGTTTGATGATTGAGGCGGCGGATATGGATTTCACGGCCGCGTTTGAGTCGGCTAGATTCTGCTCGAGCGTCGGAATCGCATCCGGATTGCCGCACTGGCCCAGGGCTTTGGCTGAGGCGGCCTTCACTGCCCAACTCTTGTCGCTGGTTGCGGACCATTCGAGCAGGCGTAGGGATTCGGCATCGCAATCCTGGGCGAGGCCCCAGCAGAGCGCCAGATGCTTCGTTGAAACCCATCACGGCCAGAGCTTGTCAGATCGCGCCCGCTTCGGTCGCCCATGTCCCAGGGCGCTTTGGCAGCGGCGAACGCGACTTCGCCCGCGGCATCGTCCATAGCCGTTTTGAGCGATGGGATGGCTTCTCTGGCTTTCATCTGACCCAGATGTATCCGATGGCAGTGACTGCTTGCCTACGCTTGTCCGGGTTCTTGTCGTTCAAGCCGGTCTTGAGCACTTCCCACGCAGTTTTGTCTGGCTGAGCCAGCAGGACCATGCCGGGCAGACGGAGAACGAGCGGGAGTTTGGCGCGCATAATGTTTTATACACTGAAATGGACGCCATGCTCAAATACACCCTTCCCTATTTCGCTGCGGTAGCGGCTTTCGCCCAGGTGCAACAGCAGGAGGCAAAGCTGCCGGCTCCTTATGCCACTCCAACAGTCAATAATTTTCCAAAGGTGGTTGGGCGTCCTAGTGACGCGCAACTCAAAGTTCCGCGAGGATTCGAGATTGAGGAGTACGCGACAGACTTCAACACGCCTCGCTTCATGTACACGGGGCCGAGCGGGGAAATCCTGGTGAGCGACAGCTCGGCCGGAACGGTTTACGTACTGGTGGATAAGAACAAGAGCTATAAGGATCCGGAGCGCAGAGCGATTCTAACTGGTCTGGACCGGCCTTACGGTCTCGCGATCTGGAAAGACTATTTATATGTGGGCGAGCCAACTTCGGTGAAGCGGTATAAATATGATTCTAAGAATTTGACGGCTGGACCGGGCGAGCAGATCGCGGGCTTGAAGGATTTCAAGCAAGGCCACTGGACGCGCAGCCTGCTGTTCGATTCGAAAGGCGAGAAGCTGTACGTGGGAGTCGGCTCGGGTTCCAACGTGAATACCGGCGAGGACGAGATGCGCGCGGCGATCAATCGCTTCAATCCGGACGGCAGCGGCCACGAGATTTTCGCATCAGGAACGCGCAACCCGATCGGGCTGCATTGGTATCCAGGCACGGACACGTTGTGGGCCGCGGTGCAGGAGCGCGATGCGCTGGGAGACGATCTGGTTCCTGACTTTTTCACGCACATCCAGCAAGGCGCTTTCTACGGCTGGCCTTACGCCTATTCGGGGCCGCACGAAGAACCGCGGCATAAAGGCGAACGGCCGGACTTGGTGGCGAAGACCATTGCCGGGGACATCCTGCTGCAATCGCACGTTGCGGTGCTCGATTTTCTCTTTTACACGGGCAAGCAGTTCCCGGCGCAGTATCAAGGCGGGGCGTTTCTGGCTTTCCATGGATCCTGGAATCGCTCGAAGCGCGTGGGATACGAGGTGGGTTTCATTCCGTTCAAAGATGGCAAGCCGAGCGGCGAGGTACAGGAGTTTCTGACGGGCTGGATGATTTCGCCCGAATCGCGCGAGGTGTGGGGGCGGCCGGTGGCCATCATGCAATTGCCGGATGGCAGCATTCTGGTTTC
>PMUN01000244.1 GCA_003166875.1 Bryobacterales bacterium
GCATGAGTGCGTGCGCTACGTTAAAACATGTAGAGTGGCGTGCCTGTTGCTGGGACTGGTTCGTCGGCGGGTGCGCCTACAGGCTGTTCCTGCAGCTCGCCGGCGATGGGGCGGCAGTAAATGCCGGTGTCGCCCAGGTAAACCTCCAGCTCGGACGGTCGCGGCAGCGTGCCCTGGATCAGCGCTTCCGAAAGCGGATCTTCGATGTATTTCTGCAGCGCGCGGCGCAACGGACGCGCGCCGTAGCTGCGATCCACCAGCGTTTTTTCGAGAATGTATTTCGCGGCGTCGTCGTTGACGCGGATCTTGATTTGCTTTGCGACCAAATTCACGTTGATCTGCTCCACCAGCAGAGTGATGATCTTCAGCAGGTCCTCGTCCAGCAGCGATGTGAACAGAATCACCTCATCCAAACGATTGAGGAATTCGGGGTTGAAGGTTTTCTTCACCTCGGCCATCACCTGGTCCTCCACCTTTGGAGGGACTCCGGTATTAGAAGGCGCCGAGAACCCGATCTGCGATTTCTTCTCCAAGAAACGCGCGCCCAGGTTCGAGGTCATGATGATGATGGTGTTCTTGAAGTCCACCGTATTGCCCAGGCCGTCGGTCAACTGGCCGTCTTCGAAGACTTGCAGCAGGATGTTGTAGACATCCGGATGCGCCTTCTCGATTTCATCCAGCAGGATTATGGAATACGGCGCACGCTTGACGCGTTCGGTCAACTGGCCGCCTTCCTCATAGCCGACGTAGCCGGGAGGCGAGCCAATCAATTTCGAGACCGAGTGTTTTTCCATGAACTCGGACATGTCGAAACGGATCAGCGATTTTTCGCTGGCGAATAGGAACTCGGCCAGCGCCCGCGCGACTTCGGTTTTGCCGACGCCGGTTGGTCCGAGAAACAAGAATGAACCAGACGGCCGCTTGGGCGATTTCAGACCCGCTCGCGACCGGCGGATGGCGCGCGCCAGGGCGGAAATGGCTTTTTCCTGGCTGATGACGCGCTTGTGCAGCTCTTCTTCAATGCGGATCAGCTTCGAAACTTCTTCTTCCTTGATGGCGGTCATGGGCACGCCGGTCCAGCGCGCCACCACATCTTCAATGTCGTCCTTGGTAACCACGCCGGTGGACGTGTCATCCAGGTTGTACTTTTCGCGAAGCTGGCGCAGGTTTTCGCGCTCCTTGCGCTCTTCGTCGGAATAGAAGCGCGCTTTCTCGAACTCGTGATTGGCGATGGCGTTCTCCATGCGGTGCACGATGAACTTGATGCGCTTCTGGATATCGGCCACTTCGCCGGGCAGGGTGGTCTGGCGCAGCTTGACGCGCGCACCCGCTTCGTCGATCAGATCGATGGCCTTGTCCGGAAGGAAACGATCCGGAATAAAGCGTGTGGAAGTGTAGACGGCGGATTCGATGGCTTCGTCGGTGTAGGCCACGGCGTGGAACTTTTCGTAGCGCTCCTTGATACCGAACAGAATGCGGACGGCATCGGTCTCCGTGGGCGGCGGAACTTTCACGGCCTGGAAGCGGCGCTCGAGGGAACGGTCCTTTTCGATGGACTTGCGGTATTCGCCCGGCGTAGTGGCGCCGATGCACTGGATTTCGCCGCGCGAAAGAGCCGGCTTCAAAATATTGGCGGCGTCGAGCGAACCTTCGGCAGAGCCTGCGCCCACCAGCGTGTGGAGCTCATCAATAAAGATGATGGCGTTTTGATTCTCCATCAACTCTTTCATGATGGTCTTGAGGCGCTCTTCGAACTGGCCGCGATACTTGGTTCCAGCAACGATCAACGAAAGGTCGAGCGCGAGGATGCGCTTGTCGGCCAGGAAAGAAGGCACGTCGCCATCGGAGATGCGCTGGGCGAGGCCTTCCACAATGGCGGTTTTGCCGACGCCCGGTTCGCCGATCAGAACGGGATTGTTTTTGGTGCGGCGGCACAGAATTTGGACCACACGTTCGAGCTCGTAATCGCGTCCGATCAACGGATCCAGTGAGCCGTCCATGGCTGCCTGCGTAAGGTCGCGGCTGAATTCGGCCAGCAGCGAGCTTTCTTTGGGCCGGCTGGAGGCCACCTTTTCCGACGACGAGCGTTGGATCTCCTCGCGCACCTGCGAAAGGCGCAGGCCCCGCTCGTGCAGGATTTCGGCGGCGAAACACTTCTCTTCCCGAAGCAGGCCAAGCAGCAAATGCTCGGTGCCGATGTGCTTGTGATTGAGCCGCTCGGCTTCCTCGGCGCCATAAGCCAGGACGCGCTTGCACTCATGGCTCAAGGGAAGATCCACGGATGTGGAAACCTTCTCTCGGATGGTGGTGTGGGCTTCGATCTGTTTTCGAATGGATTCTATGGCCGCGTGCGACCGCAGAAAACGATTGGCGAGCGCCTTGTCCTCACGGAGGAGCCCCAACAGAAGGTGCTCCGTCTCGATATAAGGGCTTCCAAACTGGCTGGCCTCATATCTTGCGAAGAAGATGACTCTGCGCGCCTTTTCGGTGTAGCGTTCAAACATATTTACCGCCGTCTCCTAAAATCATCGGCTGTTCCTGGTCTGGCCGGGAGGGTAGCCACCCCGCGCCCGACCTTGCCTCGCCCGGCTTACCTTCACCACACCAGGGAGCCAAAATCCCCTTTTCCAATTGCAAGACCCGGTCGCAACTGCTGGCGAACGAGATATTGTGGGTCACATAGATCGAAGTCAACTGATGGGAGCGATGCAGATCGGCCAACAGGGAGACGATCATTTCACCCGTCCGGAAATCCAGGTTACCGGTGGGTTCGTCGGCGAGCAGAAGGGTAGGATTGCCGGCCAAAGCCCTTGCAAGAGCGACCCTTTGTTGCTCACCGCCCGATAATTCTCCCGCGCGGTGTGAGGCGCGGTTTCGTAAGCCAACTTCATCTAACCTCGCCAACGAAACGGGCGTCGAGTCCAGGACGCTCGCACCCCTAATCAGCATCGGCATCATCACGTTCTCAAGCGCCGTAAACTCAGGCAACAACGAATGATTCTGCCAAACAAAGCCAATTTCCCGGTTACGAAACTCGGCCAGCTCGGACTCCGAGAATTGAGAAATGTCCTGGTGTCCGAAGTATATCGTACCCTCGGAAGGCCTGTCTAGAGCGCCCAGAAGATATAGCAGCGTACTCTTGCCGGCGCCGGATTCTCCGATGAGGGCCAGCCGCTCGCCGCGCGGAACTTCGAAGTTCAGGCCGGCGAAGATAACCAGATCGTTTTGGCCAGATTTAAATCTCTTGCTGAGATTGACGCCGCGGATGGCGACGGCGTCATCGGTTTGCATTTAGCGATGAACCCTTCTGACTATAGGCTAACACCCGCGGCTGGTTTCTGGTTGCTGGTTTCTGGTTGCTGGTGGTTCGAAAATGTTAGACTGGCGATCCTATGGCGGAGATGAATGGGAAAGTGGTGGTGATTACTGGGGCTACTTCTGGAATTGGGTTAGTGGCGGCGGAGAAATTGGCTGGCATGGGTGCGCGGTTGGTGTTGATTGCGCGCGACCGGGCGCGGGGTGAAGCGACCCTGGTGAAGTTGCGCGAGGCAGGTCCGGGGGCGGCGCATTCTGTGCATTACGCTGATCTTTCGACCATCGCGGAGATGAAGCGGGTGGCCGGGGAAATTGCCGCGGCCGAGCCGCGCGTGGATGTTCTCATCAACAATGCCGGTGCTTTGTTCAGTTCGCGACAGGTGACTGCGGATGGTATCGAGATGACGTTCGCCACCAACCATATGTCGTATTTCGTGGTCACGCTTGGGCTAGCTGAGCGGCTGCGCTCTACGCCCGGCGCCCGCGTGGTGAACACATCATCCCATGCTCACAAGGGCCGCCGGCTGGACTTCGACGATCTGCAATCGACGAAAGACTACCGCGGATTCCCTGTGTACGGGAAATCGAAATTGTGCAACATCCTGTTTACGCGCGAGCTGGCCAAACGATGGGCGGATACGGAAGTGACGGTGAATGCGCTGCATCCGGGATTTGTCTCCACGCGGTTCGGAGATCAGAGCGGAGGCTTCTTCCAACGTGGAATTCAAGTGGCGAAACTGTTCGCCATATCGCCGGAGAAGGGCGCTGAGACCATCATTTATCTGGCGACGACGGACGAGGTGGCGAAGGTGAGCGGGAAGTATTTTTATAAGTGCCGGGCGGTGAATCCGACCAGGGAGGCGCAGGATGATGTGGGGGCCCGGCGTTTGTGGGAGGAGAGCGTGAGGTTGGTGGGGGCTGCCGGGGGCTAGGGACTGGGGGCTGGGGACTCGGGCTGGGGTGTTCGTAATTGGGATTTGGGTTCGTTTCTGCATTTTTTATTTGCCGATTGGGCGAGGGCTTTCGGTCCCAACCGGCTTGCTCGGTTAATAGTTTAGGCTGGGCTCGCCAATTGGGGATCCGAAATTCTTGGATGTTGGTGACGGTGCGGGAAATCCGATCCAACTGGTGTTGTGAACGGCGTTTAGTTCCTGGTGAAGCGGTAGAGCTGGGCTGGCTTGCGGCCGGTTTGTTGCCATTCCTTTAGAAGCTTTACGATGCCTTTCTGGACAATCTTGCGACGGAAATTCCGCTTGTCGAGATCCTGGCCGAGGATGGCTTCATGGACGATCTGGAGTTCGCCCAGGGTGAACTTGGCGGGCAGAAGTTCGAAGCCGACGTTCGTGTAATCGAGCTTGTTTCGAAGGCGCTGGTGCGCGTACTCGACAATCTTCCGGTGATCGAAGGCTAGCGGAGGGAGCGCGGTTACGGGAAACCAGGCGGCATCGGACGCATCGGTTCCGGAATGCAGAGCCTGCGGGCGCGGTACTAGCGCGTAATACGCCACGGTGATCACGCGGCCTCGGGGATCGCGCTTGGGGTCGCCAAACGTGTAGAGCTGTTCGAGGTAAACCTTGTCGACGCCGGTTTCTTCATGAAGCTCGCGCGCGGCTGCGGCCTCGAGTGATTCGTCTTCCAGGACAAAACCGCCGGGGAGCGCATAGCGATGCTCGAAGGGCTTGGCTAGGCGTTTGATTAGCAGGAGCTCGATCCGGCGGTCGCGAATTGTGAAGAGAACAATATCTACTGTCACTAGTAGTTTTGTCATGGCCGATTGGCAGCGCATGGCGCTGCCCCACAGAGCAGCATAGCCGCAACCAAAACCGGGCCGACGGGGGCGTCGGCCGCGGACCAGGGGGTCCGCCCCACAAATCGTCGCGGGCTGCAAAGATTTTCAGCTCTAGTAGTACACCACACCAGTAGCTTTGTCATAGCACGAGTAGATTTGCTTTCTCGGGGGCGAGGCCGATGGTTGCGATCGCGCCGGAGTTGAAATCGAGATGGTCTGCTTCGACGCCGTCGGAAAAGATGACACCGGCGGTGGGCATTTGGGATTCGAGCGTGAGCGGTTGGTGCAGCAGGCGCTGCTCCTCCCACTCCAGCCGCATTGGTTTCACCGGGGCTCCTCCTAGAAAAGACACGATACCAGACGTTTCGTTAAAAATCGACGATAGCCATCCGGTGCTGCCCGGGCCGAGATATGCGAGTTGGCGCCGATGAAAAGATCGTTGAAGGCCAGCAGGCGTTGCGCGTCCTTAAGCCGGACTTCCGCCATGCTAACGGCGCGCGCGTGGATTTTGCCGGCGAGCGTTCGCTCTAGTTGTGGTCGAAGATCCTGGGGCTGGAACGGCAACGTAAGAGGAGAAATCGCCGCTCGCATGTTCGATGTAGAATTTGGCTTGCGCGCGCGTGTTGAAACGCTCGATCAGCTCTTCCAGGCGCGTTTTGCGCGTGATCAGGACCATTCGGTCGAACATGAGGGTCACCCCTTGAAAAAATTCAGGGCGTTCACACGAGTGTGAACGCGGCACGCAGGAGTGCGTGCGCTACAGTAAGGTCCGGAGCAAGTCCGGGGAAATATTGAGCTCGCCGATTTTTTGGGCTGCGTGCATCTGTGGGGTGCGCGTTCAGCATCATCAAAAGACGCCAATCCAAACCTTGGACCGGAGCCAGCACCGCTTTCAGAGCGTAAGCCTTAGCGTCAGCTTCTTTGCGCTCATTCTCGGTCTTTTGGTCGGTCAAGGCGGCGCGTTGCTTCTCGAGAGCGATTTCGCCTTCGAGTTCGCGTTCGTGCAGTTCGCGTTGCTTGGTTTGGACCAACAGGTCAGTTTGCAGCTCGTTTTCTTTGATGCGGCGTTCCTGCTCAATAGCGGCGTTGCGGCGCACGTAGATAGCTTCGTCGGCGGTTTGGTTAAGAGACTCGCGAGCTTCCGCCGCGTACCAGTGCGGCGCGGAGCGGCAGGCCTTGAAGCTCGCCCCGCAACAGGGTCTGCAAGCTGTATATCAACCTCTCGGGAAGCTTTTGCTATTGGTCGCTAGTGTAGCGGCCCTGGGCGTCCAGCGTGAAATCCAGCATGGTGGATGCGCGCTTGGGGTCGGCAATACGATAGGTGAGTTGACCCTGTACGGTTAGGGTCTGGAAGTCGGCCGTGGGCTCGTTGAATACGAACGGAATGTTGACGCTCGCCAACGGGACCGAGACGATGGTGGCGGAGGGTCCGAAGTAGAAGAATGCGAGTCCAGGGCCCTCGTGAGCTAGCTTGCCTTTTGAGAAGTGAAGCAGGTAGTCGGTTGGGTTGGCCTTGCGATAGCGGATGCCGAACATATTCGATCTCCTTTCTATTAGTGTATGTATGACACTAGTATAGTGTCAGTGAGACACTATCGTCCATAGCCGGGTGGATGCCGCGGAGCCAAGCTGTTACAGTACGGCGATGACGCGCCAGCGGCTGTTGATAGCGTTGCGGTCGATCCCGATCGGGTGGGTAAGCCTTGGCCTGATGGTGTTTCTGCTGGAGCATCCGCTGCTCCACTTCGCCGGGCCTTTTATAGGTGCTCAGTGGATCGCGACTGCAACGCTGGGGCTGGATTGTGCCGTAATGGCTGCGACGGGCTGGGTGGTTGGCCGTCTGGCGCGGCCCTGCTCGATGCTTGGCGCGCTGGTCTTTGCGGCGACACTGACTGTGTGGGATATGAGTTTCATGGTTGGGATCAATGTGCCGTGGTTGTTGCGGCTGGTGGTTCACGCGTTGAGCGGTGATTCGAGCTATTTGAGCTCGTTGGTTTCGACCGCGGCCAGCCAAGTACTTTTATTCGGGTGTCTGCTGGGTGGGGGAATGTTGAGCCGGGCGCCGGTGAAGCCGGTGTCGATCAGGGGGGATGGTTAGTGCAAGTGGTAGAAGTTACATGCAAACCGGTTCGGAGGCGAAAGCGCCTGCGCCACATCCGGGTAGGCAAACATTCAGCCCAGTGTCACTGAGTTTTTGAGGGCCCTTGTCCGCGCGGGTCCCATCGGAAATGCCAGCGGCAGGCCGACGTGGGCGTCGGCTGCGGACCAGGGGGTCCGCCCCACAAATCGTCGCAGGCTGCGAAGATTTTCAGGTCTAGTAGTACTTTGCATTCGTGCATCCGAGATCGGGTGTTCCCCATGCTATAGTCTCGTTTGAGTTGGGAGCCAGAAGAGGAACCTATCGATGTTGTTTATACCTGGGTAGATGGCAGTCAGGCGGATTTTCAGGAGCAGCTACGGCACTTCCGGAAACTGGAGTGTTGTGACAATCATGAATGTGTCGGCGAGAACCGCTTCTACGATAACGAAGAGTTGAGGTTCTCGCTGCGCTCCCTGGAGCGATATGCGCCTTGGGTGCGAAACGTCTATATCGTAACGAACGATCAAGTTCCGCACTGGCTGGTTACTTCGCATCCTAGACTGACACTCGTCTCTCAGAAATCACTTTTTTCGTATAGTGATTGGCTTCCTACATTCAATTCGCACGCGATTGAGTGGCAGTTGTCGCGGATTCCGGGCCTCGCCGGGCGTTTCCTTTATTTCAATGACGATATGTTCTTGGGTAGGCCTGTCGCACGGTCTGACTTTCTCACTGCTTCCGGTGGGCAAAGCGTTTACCTGGACCTATGGGATATTAGCTCGCTCCCAGATCGTACTACCGTAACAGAGTGCGCGGTCTCATTTGCACAAGCCCTGCTTCACGCGAGGTTCGGAACAACATCGCCGCGTAAAAAAATTGCGCACGTTCCGGGGATCTATGACAGGGCGATTCTGGAGGAGATTGAACGGATCTGGCCTGACGAGATCGGGAAGATGGCGTCTCATCGATTCCGGCGGCCAGACGATGTAGCGTTAGCTGGCCTCTATTGTCATTACCTGCTCGAGGCTCCGGAACAAGTTGGTTGTCATGAAGCGATTCAGCTCAGCCGCGTGAACCGCCTGTATCGTTTCGTGATGCTGAAAGCCAGTTTGCGTAAGGCAGTTGGCCAGCTATTGGGAGTTGTGCGCCACCGTCCAGTATTCTTTTGCTTGAATGACGATCTTGGATGCGAGCACAGAAAGACGAACTGGCTGGTTCGAAAGATCGTGCGAAGTTTCTTGAGGTGCTATTTCCCAGGGGCGTCGTCGTTTGAGAAGAGGTAGGGGTTCACAAGGCACCGACTCCCTCACGGTCGCGGTTCGGTAAGGCGCCGACTCCCTCACGGTCGCGGTTCGGTAAGGCACCGACTCCCTCACGGTCGTGGTTCGGTTCCGCCGATAATGTTTATTTCTTTTGGGTTGTAGAATTTTAGCCCCGTCAGTGGTCATTTAAGAGAAGGCCCGCGCACCTTCAAGAATCCGAGGCCTTTTGAATCTCAAAATTATTTTCTTGTTGCTGGCTGCTGTTTATGCCAGTGGCCAGACTACGTGTCCGCCGATTAATTTTCTGAATGCGAAGACGATTAATTTCAGCCCGACCAATTCATCGTACCTGACGCTTTTGCGGCAGAGCGATGGTTCGTACACGGCCTTCGAGATAGCGAACACTTCGCCCTACGGCGTTTTGCGGACCATCCCCCATTTCGGAAACCAGTTTTCGAGCTGCCTGCCTCGCGCGACGCCGGCTGCGCCGGGAAAAGCTTCTTCTCCGGCCCCCAATGCGCCGGGTGTGGCGGCGCAGCTGGTTGCCTTTGCGGTTCTCGATTCAGGGAACTACCTGTTTGTGGTGCCGGTCGCTAACAGCTTGGATGTCGCCGTCTTCGACCAGCAGCTCCAGCTTGTCTCGGAAAAACAGGTGGGTGCTCTCACTGGCCCGGGTGATTATGACCAAGGGTATGTCTCACTGGTCCTTGCGGACATGAATGGTGATGGCAAATTGGATGTGGTCGCTGAATATGAACTGGGATTGTCCGGCGAGGGAGGCGGGGTTCAAGTATTCTACGGCGATGGCTCCGGTGGCTTTCAGCCTGCTGGCGGCTTCGCGGTAGCCGGGTACATCTATGGCTCAATGGCGGTTGCCGACCTGAATGGCGACGGCAAGCCGGATATTGTTGTTGGCACTGGAGCCCAGCCGGGCAAGCTGAGCTCGTCCGGTGCAAGCCTGGTCATTGCGTTGGGCAAGGACGATGGAACCTTCGTGACTTCCATACTCCCCACTCAAAACGAGGGTCCGGCTGCGATCGCCATTGCGGATCTCAACGGAGACGGAAAGAACGATCTCGTTTACTTGACCAGTCCCGTGACAACCAACGTGCCTACCCTGAACGAGGTGGTGGTCGCATTGGGCCATGCCGACGGGACCTTCTCGCCGCAGGCCGTCATCCCTGTGAATATAGCTTCGACACCTGCACCCTTCGGAAATATTGGTACGTCTGGCGCTATAGCGGTCGGGGACATGAACGGTGACGGAATTCCAGACATCGTCACCAATGGCATCTCCATTCTTCTCGGAGATGGAAGAGGTGGGTTTCCTACTCGAAAGGATTTCTTGAACACGGCCGGAGAGTCCGTCATCCTCACGGATTTCGATGGAGACGGGAAGCTGGATGTCGTGATTGGCACCGGCAATCCTCTGGTGCTGAATGCACTGGGTTTTATTGAAGGCACTCTCACGGTTTTCTTTGGCGACGGAGCCGGCGGTCTGGCTGCCGCGCCGATCGCTCCTTCGCCGATTCCCGTCACCGAGAATCCTTCCCCCTTTAGTTTCCCGGTTGGTAGCGTTCGGGACGCCTCCATGGCTTCAGGAGATTTCAACCACGACGGCATCGCCGATCTGGCACTGGTGACTGCATTCCAATACCTGACGGTGTTTCTTGGGAACTCGAGCGGCACGCTAGAGCCGGTTTTCAGCTACGATTTTTCCGCCGTTGACCAAGCCGCCTCCCCGACCTCTGTGGCCGTTGGAGATTTTAACGGCGACGGTATCCTCGATCTGGCCGTAACCGTTGCGCGTTCCACTATTGCGCGTCCGGTGGCTCCCGGCCGGATTATGGTTTTTCTCGGCAAGGGCGACGGCACTTTCCTGGCGCCGGTTTCGAGCGATTCGCCTGTCGTCTCCATCTGGTGGCTTGTCACAGGCGATTTCAATAAGGACGGAAAAGCGGACGTCGCTGCGATCAACAGCAGTGGATCGTTGGCGCCGGATCAGCTAGTGGTTTTTCTGGGCCAAGGCGACGGGACGTTCGCGTCGGCTCAAACCTACCCTGCCGGCGTCGAGGCGGCTGCGCTCGCGGCCGGGGATTTCAATCAAGATGGGGCTGCCGACCTTGCCATCGCAAATCAGGCGGGCGTTAGCCTGTTGCTGGGAAACGCCGATGGAACGATGGTCCCCGGCATCAGCATCCCTTTCTCGGGGACTTCTCCGGTGAGCTTAGTTGCAGCCGATCTCACTGGAGACGGGAAACTGGACCTGGTGGCAGGCGACGCGGTTCTACTCGGACACGGCGATGGGACATTTGCCGCTCCGTTAATTTTGCCAAGCGGAGCGGGTCCCTCGGTCGCGGTTGGAGATATCAATGGCGACGGGATTCCCGACATAATCTCGAGCGATGGGAGTGTGTTCATTGGCAAGGGGGACGGAACATTTACGTACCAACTCACTAACCTCGGAGACGGGATATTTACGTCCCAAATCGACAACGGTATCGCTGCGTACGGCCCTCTTGCCGTGGCGGACTTCAACGGGGATGGCAAGTTGGACGTGGCAATTGGCTTCTTCACGACCGGTAGTGGAATGTCCCCGCTGGAAAACGGAGCCGCCATCTTTTTCAATCTCTCGCAGCCCAGTGCGCTCTTGAGCGTTGTTTCTGCGGCCGATTTCTCAGACGGTCCCCAGTCGCCACACTCTATCGTCTCCGCTTTTGGCAAGCACGTGGCCTTGAGTACCGCTTCGGGAACACCGCCCCTGCTGCCGAGCAGGCACGTCTGTGAACGTGCAGGATCAGACCGGCGCTGTGAGCCAGGCGGAAATCTATTACGCGTCTCCGGGACAGGTGAATTTCGTTTTGCCGGCGGGGCTGGAGCCTGGTACTGCCATCGTCACCATAAAAACTACGGATGGACAATCGGCACGCACTGAAATTCAGATTGCGTCAAATTCCAAGATATTCCTCGTGGATCCGGGCGGAATCCCGGCGGGTTACGTCGTCCGAGTTGGTGCGGACAACGTCCAAACCGTCGAGCCGATCTTCACCGAGCAAGGCGGGCAAATCCAGGAAGTGCCTATTGATGTCTCGACAGGTACCGTTTATCTGATTCTCTTTGGCACCGGCTTTGATGCGCCCGTGGATGCCACTGCGTCAAGCTTTAGGAGTCCTTGTCCTCCCAACACCTCGACGCAGTGTGAGCACGACCTTTCGGTAACTTACGCTGGTCCGCAGGCCCAATTTCCAGGTCTTGACCAGGTCAATGTCCTGTTGCCAGCTTCACTCGCAGGGAGCGGCGTCTCGAACCTCGGTATTAGTTTTGACCTTACTCAGGGGAACCTGTACATCACGATAAAATGACGGAATGACCGGCGCTGTACTTTGGGACATGGATGGCACGCTTGTGGATTCCGAGGAATACCATTGGCTCTCGTGGCGGGACACCATGGCGTCCGAAGGCTTCACCATTACGCACGATCAGTTCATCAAGACATTTGGACAGCGCAACGATTCCATCCTTCCGCAATGGCTTGAGGCTGGTGCATCGGCTGAACGTATGCAGCGGGTAGGAGATGACAAGGAGGAACTGTATCGGAAACTGGTTCGGGAGGGCCGCATGGAACCGTTGCCGGGGGCAAGGGAATGGGTCCAGCGGCTTCGCGAGCAAGGCTGGCTACAAGCGATTGCCTCTTCAGCGCCGCGGAAGAATATCGAGGTGGTGCTGGAAGTGATCGGAATGGCCGGTTTCTTTGAGGCGTTGGTCTCGGCCGAGGACGTGACCGCCGGGAAACCTGACCCGCAGGTATTTCAGACCGGGGCGGCGCGGCTGGGGATGCCGGCATCGCGCTGCATCGTGGTGGAGGACGCTGTGCCGGGCGTGGAAGCGGCGCGGCGCGCGGGAATGCGGTGTATCGGGGTGAGCCGTAAGGGATTGCTGGATGGGGCGGATGTGGTTGTCCGGTCGTTGGTGGACCTCCCCGAAGATGTGTTCGAAGATTTAAGCCGCGGATGAACGCTGATGAACGCGGATTTGGCCAAAACCCATATACAATTGGGGGAGGGAAGCCGATGGAACCATCGAAAGGTTTGCACGCTTTTCGGGTTTTAACGTCAGCCTGTTATAGGCATGGCGTCCGCAGTTTACAGTTTTGAGCAAGCAATGAGCGAACGGGGTGCTCCATCCCAACTCGACGCCAGTTTGCAGTCTGCGCAAGAGCTGCAAAACCGCTTTGTTTCTGATAACTTACGGCGGATTTTCCTGCTGATTTACCGGATTGTCGGAAACGTCGCGGACGCCCAGGATCTTACCCAGGAAGCCTTCATCAAGGCGCTGCAGCGGCAGGACCAGCTCAAGGACATCGATAAAGCGGCGCATTGGTTGTCCAGAATCGCCAGCAATACGGCTATCGATTTTCTACGGCGCAACGGGAAGGTAAACTTCTGCGAGATCGACAGCCTGGTGGACCCGCTGAGTGAGCCTTCGGAGAGTCCCGAGCAGGCCGTGCTGCGGACCGAGCATCGGGCCTATCTCGAGCAGGGGCTTACTTGCCTGACCGAGCGCGAACGAACCGCGTTGTTACTGCGCGACGTGGAAGGGCTCCCGGCCGATGAAGTGGCCGAACAGATGAATTGTTCGAAAGCCACGGTGCGGTCGCACATAGCGAACGCGCGCATCAAGTTTAAGCGCTACATGGATCGTGGCCGCAGGCCGATGGGGAAGAAGGTCTAATGAAACACCCCAATCAAGTTCAACTGGCACTGCTGGCGGGCGGAGATCTTGGATTGCTCGACCGGTGGCGCACTGGCCGGCACGTCGCTGGCTGCGCGAGTTGTGCTGCCGAGGTGCAGGCCTTGCGGGCTGCGAGAGAACAGGTTCGGGAAGTGACTGCGGAGTTGCCGGAGAATCTGAATTGGAACCAACTGGCCGAAGAGATGACGGCCAATGTTCGCGTGGGTCTGGCGGCGGGCGAAGCGATCGCTCGTTTTGATAAACCCTCGCTGGTGGGCCGGCCCCGCCATTTGGGATGGAACGCGGCGATGGTGGTGGCCTGCGCGACGGTGGTGTTCGGGGCAGCGTTTTGGATCAACCTTCCGCGGCCGCAGATGGATCATCTTCTTTCGGCTTTGAAGCGTGTGCGGACGGAGCGCATCGGTAAATTGGTGCAACATCCGGAGGCGGGGACAGAAGATGTGATGTTGGAAGCTTCTTCTTTGTCGCTGGACCTGAGCCAAAACGGCCGCACTTTGTCGCTGATGCATCCACACTCGGATGCCGTAACGGTTTCGGTAAGTATGCGCGGTTCGGTGGGCGTGCGTTACGTCGATGCGGACACTGGTCAGGTTACGACCAACAAGGTGTATGATGCGGAGCAGTAGTGTTCTTGGATTGATCTTATGGTCGAGCGCGGCCTTTGCGGGCGTGCTCCCGAAAATCGACCTTCCTAAGGATTCTCCGGTTGCGGTGATCGCTTCCGATTACGGCGAATCCAGTGAGACGGCGCGCGGCGGCGCGATGCTTCTGGATTTACACGCCGCACTGACGCTGCGCAATTCTTCGCAACGCAGGATTCGCGGCATCACGCTGCTGGTGACGGCGCAGGAAGTGACGCCCGGTGGCAAGGGTTCGGTGACGGTAACCAGCCTGGATGTCGGTCCATTCGAGANNTTGAGCGAATTCGAGGCGCGGCGCGACCGGAAGTATTTCAAATCGCTGGTGGCCGAGGGAGGTCCGGAGCGGTTGCGGCGCGAGATCCTGGAGAGCATGGACCATTCGGCCGAGCGTCCCACCCTGGACGTGCAAATGGTGCGCGGTGGTCGCGCTACCAATTTCGAACCCGAAAAGCAGGTGCAGTTTGCATTCTTGCGGCTACCTGATTCACCCGTCGATCCGATGGGCGGCATGGCTCGGATCGCCGGCAACGAAGCGCGGGCGCCGCGCCTGGAAGTGAAGAACCGGTCTGATCGTCCGATACGGTATCTGGAAATCGGCTGGATTCTGGAGGATCACGGCGGGCGTCAGTTCCTGGCGGGTTCGGTGCCGGCGGAATTGAATTTGGCGCCGGGGCAGAAGAGCCAGATCCTTGAGAATGCCACGCTGAAGTTCCCGACGCGCGGGGGAACGCCGCTGGCGATTGAGGCGATGACGGGTTTTGTGTCCAGCGTTGAGTTCGCCGACGGCAGCATGTGGATCCCGAGCCGCGCGGATTTGGGCGTGCCGCAATTGCAGCGCGTGATGGCGCCGTCAGGTGAGGAGCAACGGCTGATTCAGATTTATCGCAAGAAGGGTTTGCAGGCGCTGATTGCGGAGTTGAATAAGTTCTAAGGCACCGACTCCCTCACGGTCGCGGTTCAGCT
>PMUN01000138.1 GCA_003166875.1 Bryobacterales bacterium
TACGATGTGAACCACGCATGTTACAAGGCATTGGAGAACGGCTCTACGTACCTGATGTACGTGCTTCCACGCAGCGGAGTGCTGGTTTCAATGGAGCCTAAGATTCTTCAACCGGGTGTGCAGTCTGCTCCTAAAGCTGCTCCGGTGCCCCAAGCTGCTCCTCCACACGCTCCCGTTTCCATTTGAGCTTGGGTCAGTTTGATGGTGCGGTGGGATGCCAGCCCCATGTCTGGACCGCAGCCGACGCCCTCGCCGGCTTGATGGGATTCGATGAAGCTCATTGCGTTCCAGAAGAGCGGGTCCAGGGGGACCCGCACAGACCAGGGGGTCTGCCCCACGATTGTGCCCGAATACCCAGTTTCAACCTGCTCCACACGCGAAACTGGCCGGCTATTCCGATTTTGGAGTCGCGCGTTCCACCGGATAGCCTTTGGTGACCCAATCGGTGGACATGTTGGTGGGGATTGTTACCAGCTTCAGGCGCGTGAAACCCATTTCGTGTAGCAACCGGAAAGCCGGGCGCACGTTGGGACAGTGGTCCCATGGGCAGCAGCCGCAATAGATGATCAGCTCCTGATTGCGCGGGAGTTTCGCTGCAGTTTGTTTCAACCGTTCCAGGCCCTCGGGCTTGGAGGCTGGCCCGGCCAGCTCGGCGCCGGAAATATGCGCGCCACGGTAGAGGATCGGGAAACCGACATATAGGATTTTCGGTTTCAGCCCGCTACCGCTGATTCGCGCGGCCAACGCCTGCGGTTCGATCAGGTCGGAGTCCTTCCATGGGTCGGGTGCGTTGGCCGGCGTTTGCGCGAGGAGCGCGAGCGACAAAAGGCTGACGGGCACAATCGCGTTGCGCATTCAGCCCGCCAAGCCCCGTTTTGACTTGAGCTCGGCCAGCAGCTTGTCCACTTCATCCTGCTTTTCAAGCGAAGCCAACTGATCTTCTACCGAATCGGCGGTCAGTTCAGCCTTGGCCTGGCTGAGCGCTTCGTTGCGCTGCACTTTGCTCTTCATGCGATCGAACGCGGCGGAGCTGGAATCGTTGCCCATGGCCATGCGAGCATCGCCCGCCTTGTTCAAAGCGCGGGCGCGCCGATGCTGGGCAATCAGAACGTCGCTCTTGGCTTGAGCTTCGGTCAGCTTTTGATCGAGCTTATGCAGCGCGGATTTCAGATTCTCCACTTGCACGGTCTGGTCGGCTACCTGCTGCGCGAAGTTCTCGGCCAGCGCCTTGAAACTCAGCGAGCGTTCCAGCGCGCCGCGAGCCAGGTCGTCCTGCTTTTTGTCCACCGCAAGCTCGGCTTTGTGAATCCATTCGGCGCTCTTATCCTGGTTCTCCTTCCGTTTCTTCTCGAGCAGGTGCTGGTCGGCGATTGCGATCGCCACTTGCGTCTTGACCTGCAAGAGTTGGTTTTGCATATCGAGAATCACCTGTTTGATCATCTTTTCCGGCTCCTCGGCCTTGTCGATCAGATCATTCAGATTGGCTCGGACTAGTGTTGAGACTCGCTCCATTAATGCCATAAAAAAACCTCGTTTCTGGTTTCTGGTTTCTGGTTGTCGTTCTACTGCTTCCTCGGCGCATGCACCGACTCCCTCACGGTCGCGGTTCGGTAACACTCTCCATCTTTCCGAACCGCGAGCGTAAGCGACCGGTCGTTGTGCCCTATCACGGCTTCTCACCATTGGACTTCGGAGATTTGTCGCCGATGGCTTTTACTTTTCCAAGTAGATCGGACATCTTCATGCCCGAAAGTGTTTCAAACAGGGCCGGGATCTGGGCCGCCATTTGCGTAATGTCGCCGGTGATCTTGTGCATGCCGGCCGAATCGCCATTGCCGGTAGAGACGATGGTGATTTTGTCGATATTGGCGAGCGGCGCAGACAATGCTCGCACTACTTCCGGCAACCCGGTGAGCAGTTTGTCGATGACCGCGGCCTGGTTGTATTCCTGGAAGGCCTCGGCTTTGACGTTCATGGCCTTGGCTTCGGCTTCGCCTTTTTTCAGGATGATTTCGGCTTCCGCTTCGCCCTGCGCGCGGATGGCGAAGGCATGACCCTCCGCTTCTGCCGTGAGCCGCATTTTTTCGGCGGATGCCAAAGTCTCGATCCGTCCGCGCTCCACTTCGGCCACTTTCAACGTGGAAGCAATCAGTTCGTTCTCGCGGCGCTTGATTTCCGCCTCCGCCACTTTGATTTGCTGTTCCTTCTCCACCTGCTGGATCTTCACCTGTTCAAGGACCACCTGCTGCTGCATGATATTGGTCTGGATGTCGTAGGCCTTGTCGGCTTGCGCCTGCTGCTTCTTGGTGGTTTCGAGATATAGCGCTCGCTTCACTTCCAAATCGCGGGTGGCTTCGGCTTGTTTGGCTTGCGACAATGTTTCCGCGAGCACGCGTTCCTGGTCCGCCTGGGCTCTGGCGACAGCGGCTGCGCGCGTAGCTTCGGCGCGCTTGATGGCGGTATCGCGTTCGGCCTCGGCAGCGGCGATATCCGCATCGCGCTTGATGCGCGCGATATCCGGACGTCCCATATTGGAGATATATTCGTTCTTGTCCCGGACTTCCTTGATGGTGAACGAAATCACTTCCAGGCCCATCTTGCTCATATCGCTAGCGCAGGTTCCGCGCATGCGATCGCCCACCATCTCCGGCTCCTTGACAATCTGTTCCACCGAAAGCTGGCCGATTATTCCACGCAGATGGCCCTCCATCACCAGGCGAATTAGCCCCTCGCGGTCCTGATCGGTTTTCGAAAGGAACTGTTCGGAAGCGGTTTTGATGGATTCCGGATCCGATTTCACCTTGATCTGCGCGACAGCTTCAACAGTCACGGCCACGCCCTGTTTGGTATACAGATCCTGTGGCGGCGCGACATCAAACGACATCAGCTCGAGCGAAAGCTCGCGATAACTTTGCAGCATGGGCAAAATCAACGTGCCATGCCCGATGACGATCCGGGTGCCGCGGAAGCCGTACACCACGAGCGCTTCATTGGGCCCGGCTTTTCGGTAGAGCCGGGCGAACATGGCCATGAGAAACATGACGACCAAAACCATCAGCCCGGCGATGATGAATACTTCGGATGAAATCCGCATTTTCAATTCTCCTTATGGTCCGAGGAACCCGGACCGGCGGTCTCACTGAGTTCTTCCCAACGGCGCACATACGCGATACCTTTCTCGAATCGCGTGACCACCACTTCCACGCCCTTGGCGATAGCTTCGCCGTTCTCACCGCGGATGGCGGCGGCACGGCGCGCTCCGGCTTGCGAAAAAATCATCTCCCCGGTGCCGCTTTCGCGCACCGTGCTACTGACATTTCCGAGCACTCCGATCATGTCGTAGTCCTCCGGGTCGAGCTCTTTTTCGTCAGCCAGCAACACCTTCACCAGGAACCAGAAGATGGCGGCCGCACCACCCAATCCGCTCACAAACGAGATGGTCAGGGCCAACAGCACCCAGATGTTCGAATAGCGCGTCAGCAGATAGCCCGTGCCTCCGAACCACGCAAGAAAAGCCGCCACAGTTCCAAAATTCACGGGCGAGTTCTGGCCCCCACCCGAGCCGTGGCTTGCGTGAAAGTGCAGTCCCGGCACATGCAGAAATCCAAAACCTGCCACAAACGAAAGCAGGCTGAAGAAGAAACCGATCAAGAAGCAGCCGAAATAGAAGCTTTCCCAACTCATATCGCTTGCCTCCTTGCCGTTGCGGCCGGTTCCGGCCGCAGCACTTGAAAGAGACGGTCCGCCAAACCCGGAGTATCGAGGATGGCCTCCAGCAGCAACAAACACTTGCGCGAATCGTCGTGCCGCGCCAGCGTGAGCAGCGCCTGGCCGACTTCCGGATCGCGCCGAAAACGTTCCGCTCCCTCAATGAGCCACAGGTCCAGTTGATCTTCGATCCCGCGCACGTCTGAAATAAGTTCGGTATGAAAACCTTCCGGATCGTCCACCAGGTAGCCGGGATGGACCTTGAAGAAGCGCGCCAACAACATGCGGGTGGAGTTGGTCAAATGCGGGCGGGCGCCACTTTCGATCTGCGACAGGTAGGACTGGCTGATGGACTGGCGCAGATCCCGCTTCAAGGCGCGGACCACCTCCTGCTGGGTCATCTCGCGATCAAGGCCTCGGAGGGTGCCTTCCACCTGGCGCAGGTAGCGGATTTTTTCGCCCAGCTTCATAATATTGCAATCCGATATAATCATATTGCAATTTGCGATGCGTGTCAAGAAAATGGTTGTGGCCGGGCGGCGGGCTTCGAGGTTGGGCTGAGACTTGGCCGATAGCGGCCGGCTAGCGCTGAAGCGCCGCGTCTGGCCCTAGCCGTGCCGGCGCTTGAATCGGGCCTTCATCTTGGAGACAAAAGCAGAAGGCGACCACCATGGTCCGGCGTGCGATGGATTCACCCAACTCTGAACGCCGTCTTGAAATTCGATTGGACCCCAAGGTGTCTCCTCCAGCGAGAAACACGGGTAGTCGGCCAAACATCGCCAGCCGTGACTCGTCAACAACTGGCGGAGTTCGTTTTCTATTGCCCGGCCATGCGTCCCGATGTGAAGTCGCTTCACTTTTGCGTCCAACTCGCGGATGGACGAGCGGATGACGCCCAACTCCGCGCCCTGTAGGTCAGAGTCGATCAGGTCGACTTGATCCAGGCCGTCTAAAATACTCACCAGCGTGATAGCCGTTACGGTAATGGATATGGCGCCACTGACGTGACGCCGAACTTGGTGCCTGCCGTAGGGAGCTTCTTCCACCTGGATGTCCACCTCATAGTCCTTCGCTAATCTCTGTCCGTACCACGCGCCTGGCGCGATATCCCCGCATTCCGTTCCCACGTAGAACGAAACTTCTCCTGGCACGTCACTGACTGCGGCATATAGTAGGGAGTGCTGGTTGGGGTCGACATCATTGTCGGCGAAGTGCAGGCGCATCCACTCGAAATGCGTCGGTTCGGCCTCGACGGCAATCAACCGAAACGGCAAGTTCGGGTTATAGTGCCGAACAGCGCTAGCTGCCCGCACCGCCCAGCGTCCCGTGCCTGCGCCGAGCTCAATCATTGTGTAAGAGTTTCTAGTAGCGACCACGGACTCCAAAAGGTCGATCCATTCGAAGTATTCTTCGTTAAACGCTGGATACGGAGTTCGGACTATCGGCGCGTTCCAGACCGGTTGGGGTCCGCGCATTCCCGCGTGAAACTCGGATCGAGACTTGGTTCCAAGGAAACTGTCAATGATCTGTCCGGCGGGGCGCGGGCCATGATATGGCTGAAATCGAGAAAAGATTTTGTGATGTTGTGGCACCGAGATATCCAGAACTCGATATAGGCCGCCGACTCAACCGTCAGGGAACATCTGCTTAGGATTAGCGGACACCGCCTCAATATACTCGCTATACGGGATGCTTCTACCGTCCACGGATGGAGTAAGCAGGTCGAGTAGCAGAGACGGATCGATTAGCGGCGAGATCTGCTCTCGAAATCGAAGTATTAGTTCCACCGCGCAATCCGGCACGCTGAAAATCTCATAAAGGCAAGCCAGTTTCAGGATCTTGGCGGGCGAAAAACAGGGCACTGGATAACATTCCGGCGCGGCCAGTTCCCGGAGAAAAACCACATCGCCCCACAGCGGCTGTCCGCCTCGCGTCTGCGCCGGAAAGTTGTATTGGAAGCGTGCGGGAAGGACGGCGCGCGAATATCTTTCAACCGCCATATCGTAGATCATGAATCCATGCTGTTTCATGAACCGATCGATATTGTGGAAAGTGTTACCGGTCTCGCTAGAGGAGCCTTGAAACATGCATTCGACCATGAATCCCAGAATGCGGTGACTCTCCAGGCAGGGTTCGGCCGAAAGCAAGGTTTCGAAATCGCCACCATCGGTATCGACCTTAATAAAGTCGATATCGTTTATTTCCTGCTGCTGAAAGAAGTCGCTCAGTCCGATCCTGGGGGGCTTGGGTGCGGGCTCTCCCTCGGGACGTCCATTTGGAGGCTGCGACGAGGGTGTGGCATAAAGAGGATCACAGGCGCTGGAGCGCCTGAGCGCCGAAGAATAGTAAGAAAGCTGGGATGCCTCTTTTCTAGATTTTCGATGGAAATCGTGGGTTTCCGGAAGACCAACGGCCATTGGAAAATAACGTACGTTCGGGTTTGTCTCGAAACGCTGCAGCCGTTCGCATTCGGCACGATTCGGATCGAATCCGAACACCCGCAATCCGTCACCAAAACTCCGCCAAACTGGGTTGATTCCAAAACTGCAACCGACATCGACTAGAGTGAAAGGGTTGAAACCTGGCACGCCTGCATTTGCAACAGCCGAAGTCATTTTAGGTGAGTAGTTTGTGTTGTCCATCGATCCCTTCGGCGGAAGCCTCTCGGGTATTCCATCTGAACAAGATAGTATCAGACGACGAGATAGTGTAGGCGGTTGATCTTATCGGCACCCAAGGCAGGTCTGAGGGAGACGAGGGACAAGCCAGTTACTTTATTTGACAATGTAGCAAATTTGCCTGATTGTGGATCTAACAACCTAGCCTCATCATGAAGCAATCGGATCATAAGGGGAGTTGTGTAGTCATGCTCTATCGCGTTCTAAAGCCAAGGCGGACGGCGTTACTCGGCGGCATGGCCGTATTTTGCGCGGCGGCGTTGTACTCGCAGCCTAGCGTCCTGACCTGGCACAATGACAACTCCCGGACGGGTCAGAATCTCCAAGAGACCATCCTTACTACGGCCAACGTAAACGTGTCGACCTTCGGAAAGCTGTTCACGATTGGGGTGGACGGCCTGGTGGACGGGCAGCCGCTGTACGTGCCAGGGTTAACGATCCCAGGCCAAGGCGTGCACAATGTTCTGTATATCGCGACGGAACATGACAGCGTGTATGCGGTGGATGCCGACAACGGCACTGTGCTGAAGCAGGTAACGCTTCTGGTAGGGAGCGAGACTACGTCGGATGACCGGGGTTGCGGCCAAGTTACGCCAGAGATCGGGGTCACGGCGACGCCGGTGATCGATCCGCACAGCGGGCCGCACGGAACTATCTACGTAGTGGCGATGAGCAAACTGACTTCCGGCAGTACCGTTACATATTATCAGCGCGTGCATGCTTTGGACTTGACCACTTTGGCGGAAGAGTTCGGCGGCCCGGTGGAAGTGGCGGCAACCTATCCGGGCACAGGCAGCGAATCCACATTCGTTCCGGCGCAGCATAAGGATCGCGCCGCGCTTCTGCTGGCGAACGGCATCGTTTATACAAGCTGGTCGTCCCACTGCGACGGTGGCAGCTACACCAGTTGGGTGATCGGGTATAACGAATCGACCTTGTCGCAGGAGACCGTGCTGAACCTCGTTCCCAACGGCGCACAAGGCGGGATCTGGGGGTCGGGCTCGGGTCCGCAGGCGGATGCCGCGGGAAATGTGTACGTGCCGATCGGGAATGGAACGTTTAGCAACGGCGCCACCAACTCGCAGCTCAATGGAAGCGGGTTTCCGGCCAACGGAAATTACGGCAATGCCTACGTGAAGATGTCCAGCAGCGGGGGCCAACTCGCGGTGGCAGATTATTTCACCATGTCGAACAGCAATGCGGAATCAGGTACCGACACCGACCTGGGCTCGGGTGGGGGCATGCTGTTGCCGCCGTTGAACGATACCAACGGGCACTCGCGGAATCTGGCGGTGGTGGCGGGCAAGGACGGAAATATTTATGTTATGGACACGTCCGGCCTTGGCAAGTTTAATCCCAACGCGGATGAAATGTACCAACAACTCACGGGCGTGTTGCCGGGAGGAATGTGGGGAAGTCCGGCGTGGTTTAACGGCACGTTGTATTACGGAGACTCGGGAAACGCCCTGAAGGCCTTTGCATTCTCGAACGGCACGTTCGAGACGAGCCCGGGATCCCAAACCTCGGTGACCTTTCCCTATCCGGGAACGACGCCGTCGATTTCGGCGAACGGAACATCCAACGGGATCGTGTGGGCCACGGTCGGGTCTGGAAGCGCGGTGCTGCATGCCTACAACGCGAGCAACCTTTCCGAGGAGCTGTACAACAATAACCAAGCGGCGACGGGGCGCGATCAGTTTGGAAACGGAAATAAGTTCGTTTTTCCTACCATCGTAAACGGCAAGGTATATGTGGCATCGATCGATGGAGTAAATAACAAGCCGGGCAGCGTTGCGGCATTCGGGCTGCTGGGAGAGCCGCCCGCGGCAGTCTCAGTGTCACCGAATTCAGGAGGCGGAGCGTCAGCGAACTTCACGTTCACGTTTTCCGATAGCGTGGGGGCTGCGGATATCGTCTCCGCGCAGATGGATATCAACGCCACGTTGGTACCTAATGGCGCCTGCTATTTCAACTACGAGCGGGCCGCCAACACCATCGCCCTGGCGAATGATTCCGGCAGTTTCCAAGCCCCACTCACCATCGGCAGCTCGGGGACGTCTCAGAACAGCCAATGTACGATCAATGCCGCAACATCGTCAGTGACAAGCTCCGGATCAACGCTAACGGTAACCCTGGCGTTGAGCTTCGCGCCAGCGTTTGCGGGTGCCAAAAAGGTCTACGCGGAAGTGCTGAATGCCGCGCTGACCAGCGGCTGGGTGCAGTTGGGCAGTTGGACTGTGCCGTCGGGCTCTGCCCCATCACCGCCTGCTGCTGTTTCAGTGACGCCGAATTCGGGAAGCGGATCGGCGCAGACTTTTGTTTTTGCGTTCTCGGACTCGAGCGGGGCGACGGATATTCGTTCCACCCAAATGGATATCAACGCCACGCTGGCGGTGAACGGGGCCTGTTATCTCTACTACGTGCGGGTTTACAACGAGATCTACTTGGCCAGTGATACGGGAGTCTGGCAGGGGCCGATTCCGGTAGGGGTATCGGGAACGTTGCAGAACAGCCAATGCACGGTGAATGCAGGAGCCTCGTCCGCGACTGCGTCGGGAAACAACTTGACGGTAAGCCTGGCGCTTAGTTTCACATCTGCATTTGCGGGCGCCAAGAAGGTCTACGCGGAAGTGGAGAACGCCACGGTGGATGCCGGTTGGGTGCAGTTGGGCGCCTGGACGGTACCGTAGCTTTCATCCCAGCAGCAGGATCTACCTCGCCACAGTAGCGTAAGTCTGTCATGTCATGAAGGGCCACAAGACGTGGCCGGTCTAAGACTAGGCGCAGGAGCGTACCTACAACGTATTAAGCAAGGTCCCATGAAGCGCAATCTCCGAGAACTGCCTCCGCGGCATGGATTAGGGAGATGATGCGCGGCCTCGGTGAAGGCACAAGTGAAATTGCCGAAGCCCCGGCCCAACTCCAGAGTCAGGTCCGGTTCAAATTCAAGCGCAAGGGCGAACAATTGAGCGAACTGGCGTGCAAGGCCCGCTGGCGGGCTCGTTCATAGGGCGAGAACATTTTCTGAATCCAGTGACGGCATACCGCCGTTGCGCGGGAGGGCAATGTAGCTCGGGTGATTCGAAGGCATATCGCTCTTAGGGTAACGCCCAATTAGGGTAACGCCGAAATCAAGAATGGAGATTTCGGCGACATCCGAGACACCAATCAATAGGCTCTTATTGGCGGGAGTCGGAGTGAGTATCGATAGGAAGTGGAGGCTGTTGCGAGAAAAATGGAGAACATTTCATATCACGCCACCGTTCGGGCATGTTGCTTCGCTCTCGGCGTTTTTATTTTCTGGCCAACACCATCTCGCGCGAGCGAAATGGATGGCGCCGAGCGGCAGGAGGCGATGGCAAAGTGGAAAAGCCCGCTGCTCTTCGCGCGCAGCTCTGGAAGTGCTGATGGGTCGATTCAATACGTAGGCGCCGCACCGGGAATCCGGGCGTCCTTTGAGAGGGATCGCATTGCGTTCCGCGTTCGCGGATCGGCCTTCCAGCTTCAGTTCCTGGCGTCCAGCAACCAGACGCAGCCCGAGGGCGAAGATCTACAGCCGACTCGCGTCAACTATCTAGCCGGTGACCAGCCGCAAAGATGGTCGCTAGATCTTCCCACCTACCAGAAGGTTGTGTACCACGGCCTCTATCCTGGCATCGATGCTGAATTCAGTTTTGCGGGAGGGCACATGAAGTCTGAGTTCGTAGTCGCGCCCGGCTCTGATCCCGCTCGCATCCGTTTCCAATACGCGGGTCTGGGGGCTCCCCATATCAACCAGCAAGGCGACGTTACGTTCGAAATGGAACAAGGCGGATTTCGCGAAGAAGCACCGGAGGTCTATCAATGGAAGCAGGGAACGAAAGTCCGGGTACCTGCACGGTTCGCTCTGTCAGGCGAGGGCGTGATCAGTTTTGAATTGGGGGCGTTCGACCAAGCGGTTCCGCTCGTCATTGATCCGGTGGTGTCCTACAGTTCCTATGTGGGAGGAATTGGCGACAGTGCCGCAACAGCTATCGCGGCCGATTCGAACGGGAACACCTATGTTACGGGATGGACAGACTCGCTCAACTTCCCGCTGGTGGGTCCTCTCCAGGGAAAAAACGCCGGCAGCGTGGATGTATTTGTTCTCAAACTGAACGGCGCCGGGAACACGTTGCTGTATGCCACCTACATCGGAGGGAGCGGCGACGACCGCGGTTATGGCATCGCCATCGACGGTGCAGGCGAGGCCTATGTTACCGGCACCACGACATCCAGTAACTTCCCGACGCACACGCCTATCCAGGCTGGACTGCATGGTTCGCGAAACGCCTTCGCGCTCAAGCTCAATGCTGCTGGGAATGGGTTCATATTCAGTACGTATTTGGGTGGCTCCGCCGAGGACAATGGGAACGCCATCGCCGTAGATAGTCAGGGCAATGCCTACTTAACGGGCGACACAACGTCTTCGAATTTCCCAACTCTCGGGGCGATTCAGGCGGCCAACCAGGGGCAGCAAGACGCGTTTGTCGCCGAGCTGAGCGGGACCGGAACGTTGGTTTACAGCACGTACCTGGGCGGCAGCGGTAATGACCGCGGTGCTGCAATTGCGGTGGATGGCTCCGGAAACGCCTATGTCACAGGCGGAACTCTTTCCAGCAATTTTCCAACCGCCAATCCCTTGCAAGCCGCCAACGGTGGTGGCCAGGATTGTTTCATTGCCAAACTGGCTCCGGGAGGAACCCGCCTGGTGTACAGCACTTACCTAGGTGGGAGTGGCGGGGCACTGGGAAGCCCGGAGTCCGGCTCTGGAATCGCGGTAGATGGGCAGGGCGAGGCATACATAACAGGCTCGACGAGTTCATCGAATTTCCCGACCGCGTCGCCATTTCAACTATTATCGGGAGGCGGCACAGAAAGCGCTTTCGTGGCGAAATTGAATCCTTCGGGATCGGCACTGGTTTATAGCACGTACCTCGGCGGGAGCGTCATGGACTTCGGCACTTCCATCGCCGTAGACCTGTCCGGTGATGCGTACGCCGCCGGTTACACAGCTTCGCCGGACTTTCCATTAGCCGCTCCGGTACAAGGCGCGCTTGCGGGCGAGTATAACGCGTTTATCGTCGAGTTGAGCGCGACCGGCCAAAGTTTGAACTTCTCGACATTCTATGGTGGAAGCGGACTGGATGTAGCTAATGGAATTGCTTTGGATGGCGCCGGAAACGTCGATGTGGCGGGACAGACGCAATCTTCTAATTTCCCGATCGTGGGTGGCGTGCAATCCTCGATGCTTGGATCGATCGACGCATTCGTTCTGAAAATGAATATAGGGTCACTCCCGAACTATTCGCTGGGCATGACGCCTTCATCGCAGAGTGTGGGAGCAGGAGGCAATACCACCTACACAGTTACGGTGACCGGCAGCAATGGGTTCAGCGGGACGGTGGGCCTGGGGGTGTCGGGATTGCCGTCGGGAGTGACTGGCAGCTTCAACCCGACATCAGTAGCAGGCTCGGGTTCGAGCAGTTTGACCATCACGGCCGGGGCCGGGGCGGCGGCCGGCAATTATACAGCCACGGTGACGGGGAGCAGCGGATCGCTGAGTCACAATACCAGCGCGGGGTTGACAATTACGGGCGGCAGCAGCGGAGGGCCACCGGCGGCGGTCTCAGTGACGCCCAGCTCGGGCAGCGGATCGGCCCAGACCTTTGTATTTGTGTACACCGATCCCAACGGGGCGACAGATATTGCGTCCACCCAGATGGATATCAGCGCCACGCTGGCGGTGAATGGGGCCTGCTATTTCTACTACGTGCGCGGACTGAACGAGATTTTCCTGGCCAGTGATACGGGAGCCTGGCAGGGACCGCTGACGATGGGCGCGGCGGGAACGCTGCAGAACAGCCACTGCGTGATCAATGCCGGGGCGTCGTCGGCGAGCGCGTCGGGAAACAATCTGACAGTGAATGTAGCGGTAAGCTTCACGGCTGCGTATGCGGGTGCGAAAAACATCTACATGGAAGTGGAGAATGCTAAAGTGGACGCCGGTTGGGT
>PMUN01000417.1 GCA_003166875.1 Bryobacterales bacterium
ATGCTATTCAAGCGAGATCCGATATGGCTCACATTGTTGTGCGCGGCAGCATGTAGCGCGCAGGCGGTCTCTCTCCAGAACGCAGAAAAGGAGCTTTTCGCGGCCAGGTACAAGCACGCCGCCGAATTGTACGCCAAGATTCTCGCCAATGATCCAGCGGACCCCACCGCTTATTACGGACTCATCCGCTCATTGATAGAGGATCATCGCAGCCAGGAAGCCTACTCGAAGGCTGCCGAAGCCCTACAACAATTTCCCTAGATCGCCTGCGTTCAGACAGCCGCAGGCTTAGCCGCATATCGGAAAGGGGACATTGCCAAGGCTGAGGAGCATTTCCGCTCGGCTCTCCGGCTGGACCCTGACGATGCAGGTGCGCGTCAAGGGCTGGCTTCCATCTACAAAACAATCTCCAAGTTCAAGACCGCCAGGAATCTATTGATGGACGCCTATCGTAGATCGCCCGGTGATCCACAATTAATGCTCGTGCACGCCGACATCTTGAAAGGCGCGGATCACATAGCCGCTCTCCGGGAGGCGCTCGCGGTCCTCGACTCTGATTCAGAAGAAGCGCGTCGTTTGCGTGCCCATATCGCCGACGATCTCGCTGCAGGCAACCGTAAAATTACGCCGGCTGATCAGCCCCTATGAGAAGACCAGGACTAAGCTATTTCTGATCCTGGACGGTCCCCTCAAGCCGCGAGGCCTCGGCGTGCGCGTGCAATTAAACCAACATGAAACTGCGCGGCTGTTGCTGGATACAGGAGCATCTGGGATTAGCGTGTCTCCCAAGCTCGCCGAGCGCGCCGGCTTGGAAATACTCGGGGATCAAAGTTCCGACGCGAAGGGCATTGGTGACATGCAAGCTCAGCCCTCCCATCGGTACATCGCCTCGGAAGTTCGGATTGGCGACGTTGTGTTCGCCGACTACCCAATTTCCGTCTTCCGGTCGGCGAAGTCCTCCGACTTTGATGGCTTGATCGGCGCCGATGTCTTCAGGTGGTTCATTGTCACCATCGATTTTCCCGAGGTGGAGCTTGCCCTGGAACCGCGGCCGGCCGTTACCCCTTCTGAATCCGATGGACCCATGGATGCCGCTACCGCCCTGCCTTCCGGTTTCCAGCGCGTTTTTCGATTTGGCGATCATCTGGCTGTGCCGGCGTCTATCAACAACGGAAGATCCACATTATTCCTGATCGATTCCGGTGCGTCTTCCAATTTGATCGATGACGCCATTGCGCGCGAATCCTCGAAAGTATATCGCGACGACCTCACCAAGGTCAGTGGCATTCAAGGCGCGGTTAAGCAAACGTCCCGGGCAGATCACGTCTCGCTGGTCTTCGCCGGGTTTAGGCAGGAGAATCCCAGTCTGGTGGCCATCAGTCTCGAAAGCATGAGCGATTCCATGGGTGTTGCTTTTGGAGGCCTTATCAGGATGCCGGTGCTTCGGCAAATGGCACTGACCATCGATTATCAGGAAGGGATTGTGCGCTTCCTACACAAAAACTCGATGCGATGATGCGGCACGCCCGTAGCAGCAGAAGGGGCCGGAGCTTCCCGCTATGCCCCGGCCCAGCCGCGACTCAGTTCCCCACGAAATTCACGGTAGCCACGTCCGTCGACGACGTGCCCGTTGAATCCGTCACCGTGAGCAGGAAAGTGTAAAGGCCACGCCCCTGCGAAAACTGGACCGTCGGCGTAGCCAGTTCGCCATGGAGGATGGCCGCTGATGGACTCCCTCGTGGAATCGTCCATTGGTAGGTCAATGGTTTTCCATCGGCCGAGGTAGACGTTGATCCATCCAACTGAATCTCGCCCGACACGACGGTGGCATTCTTCGGATCGGCAACAGCCTTGGTCTTTGCGGCCGGCCCGCAACGATTGGCAGGCTCGCCAGGGCCGCCTTCCAAACACGGGATCGTGCTGAGATATGTGTAAATAGCCATCAAATCTTGATCGGTCATGTTTTTGAACGTGGGCCAGGACATAACCTGGAGCAGGTTGCCGTCGAACGGCGCCGGGATGCATGTCCCATCGGGCGCACCAGTGCAGGTGGGGTGGACATGGTCCATGTCGATGCCGGTCCTGATGATGAGAAGGAACTGGTCGAAGGTGTCGCCACCGACAGGAAGGCCCGTAGAGTCCGGTGTCAAGTTGCGGCTGATGATGTGTGGGAAGTTGCCGGTTGAATTCGGAAAAGCTCCGAAATCTCTTCCGCCTCCGAGGTAGGTGGCCGGGTTTACAACTGCATGCTGGCCAAAGTACGGATTTCCGCCTTTTGCGTATTGGGTTGTGGTACCGTCGCTGTGGCAACCATTGCAGTCGGCCCCCGCGTTTACCAGGTAGCTGCCATATCCTACCAAATTGGGGCCGGAAGTGGATAAGTGGTCCAGGCCCTTCATGTTCAGCGGGACCGGTGCAATCGCCATCCCTTGCTGAACTTTTACTGGATCGAGGGCGGTCGGATCGGGTACCGTTTGGCTCACCGCGGTGGAGGCCAGAAACAGCAGGCCGGGAAGAGTCATCGAAAACGTCTTGAGCATAAGTTTCTCCTTCAGAATTTCGGGGTCACCCGGTAAGCGGAAAACTTCAGGCAAAACTATAATGGCGTTCAGGAGATTTTTTGGCCGAAGCGTCGCAGGTTGAAATTACGCAATTGTTACGGGCCTGGGGAAAGGGGGACTCCGAGGCCCTTCGCCGGCTCACCCCCGTCGTATACGAGGAGTTGCGGCGTATGGCGCGCGGTTATGTGCGCCGTGAAGGTTCGGAAAACAGCCTGCAGGCCACCGCGCTTGTGCACGAGGCATATCTGAAGCTGGTGGATGCTCGGGTTGCCCAATGGCAGGATCGCACCCATTTCTTTGCCATTTCCGCGCGGCTCATGCGAAGAATACTGGTGGACGCGGCCCGCACCAGGATAGCCGGGAAACGCGGCGGCGGCGCCATTCGTGTCGAGATCAACGAGTCACTGGATGGCGCTCCGCTCGATAGCGATCAAATGGTGCGGCTCGATGACGCCCTCGACGCCCTGGCGAAGTTCGACGCGCGCAAGGCGGATGTAGTGGAACTGCGTTTCTTCGCCGGCCTTAGCGTCGAGGAAACTGCCGCGGAGCTCAAGATCTCCGCACAGAGCGTGCTGCGCGACTGGAAACTGGCGCGAGCCTGGCTGGCGCGCGAGATGGACGGAACATGCTGACTACTAGACCTGAAAATCTTT
>PMUN01000437.1 GCA_003166875.1 Bryobacterales bacterium
GGGCGTCGGCTGCGGTCCAGGGGACCGCCCCACTAAGAATGCAAATTGAGCGATCTTGGGAAAACTAAGCGACATTGGGCGGAAGCGCCTGCCAACTCTTTTAGCCGCACTCGCCACGGCCTGTTTCGCCGCCAGCGATTTACGGCTGATTGAAGCCATCAAAGACCGCAACGCTAAGGCCGTGAATTCCCTTCTCAGCAAGCATGTCGACATGAATTCGCCGCAGCCGGACGGGGCCACCCCGCTTGCATGGGCCGTTTATCTCGATCAGGAGGACACGGTCGACCTCTTGATAAAAGCCGGCGCTAAAGTGAATACCGTCGACGAATATGGCGAAACGCCGCTCACTCTGGCTTGTGCCAACGGAAATGGAGCTGTCATCGGGAAGTTGCTCGGAGCCGGAGCCGACCCGAATGCCGCGCGGTGGGACGGCGAAACAGCATTAATGCTGGCCGCGCGCTCCGGCAACGCGGAAGCGGTGCAGTTGCTGCTATCAAAGGGCGCTAANNGCGGGGCATCCGGAGGTCGTCGATGTCTTGCTCAAAGGTGGCGCGAAGGCGGGAGCCGCTTCTAACGGCGGATTCACAGCGCTCGTATTCGCCGCCCAAAAAGGCGACGCAAAGTCCGTCACGAGCCTGCTGGCAGCGGGCGCAGACGTCAACTATACTGTTTCGACTGGCGAGAGCGTTCTAGAAATTGCCGTGATCGGCGGAAAGAATCAGGTGGCCGACGTTCTTCTCGCGAATGGCGCGAACGTGAACAGTGCGGACCAGATGGGAGCTACGCCACTGCACCTGGCCGCACAGGCGGGCAGCGTGGAACTCGTCAAGAAGCTATTGGCCAAGGGTGCGGATCCGAATGCACGAACTTCGAAGGTCGTCCCGGAAGCCAAGGGTGCCGCGGCCGGACCGTTCCGCGCACCTCCCGGCGAATTAACTCCTCTGCAATTGGCCGCCAAAGCGAATCACGAGGATGTAATGCGTTTGCTGGTAGCGGCCGGCGCGGATCCGAAACTCAAAGCCCAGGACGGGACCACGCTGCTGATGTCAGCCGCGGGCAGCGGTCACGTCGATGTCGTGAAATATGCGTACGAGCTAGATCCGGAGATAAACGCCGTGACGGCCACAGGCGACAACGTGGTGCATGCTTCGGTTACGGGCACCATCCGAAATTCCACACAGGCGGAGATTGCCAAAGTGGTCCAATTTCTTGCCGACAAGGGCGCCGATCTTGACGTGAAAGATGACCGCGGACGAACGCCGATTGCGATAGCCGATATTCTGCCGCTGGACACGGTGGTCGAACTGCTGACTCAGCTAATAGTCAAAAGCGGTCACACTCCTCAAACGTTCACGAAGAGGTAGCAAGGTAGCATCCGGTGGGGCGGACCCCCTGGTNNCGGGTCCCCCTGGACCCGCTTCCTCAAGCATTACAAATACCAACAACAGGCCGACGTGGGGCGTCGGCGCGGACCAGGGGGTCCGCCCCACTTTGCATTCGTCCATCCGAGATGCTTATTCCTTCTTGGCAGGCGCGTTGAAGGAACGCTCAACCGTGTCGTGCACGTCGGTGGAAACACCGTGATCGCGCCACAACCAACGCATCATCTCCGGGAACACGGTTTGGAGCATTTTCTGGCCGTGCCGCTGAATGCCCCATGAGTAATTCACGTCGTAACCCTTTTCGGTAAGAGCCATCTGCATCCGAACGTTTTGATAGAACCAGTCGCGAGTTTGATCGTAGCTTCCGTCCACTCGCAACGATCGATTATCGTTCCGGCCATCCACCAGGAAAACACGCAAAGGCTTCTTTTCGCTTTTGAGAATGATGTCGGGATACGCATTTCCTCCACGAATATTGGTGAAGCTTCCGACGTTGCTGAGCACCTTACGGAATTGATTCGGGCGCTCCCACGCTACTGTGAACGCGGCAATGGCGCCCGAACTCGATCCGCCGATGCCATGCCGCTCCGGGTCTCTCGAAATGTTGTAGTCCTTGTAAAGCACCGGCAGCAATTCGTCCACGATGACGCGCGCGTACTTGTCATCGAGGGTGTTGTACTCAGTAGGCCGGTTGGTGTCGCGATCGCCCCAATTGCTCCCGATAGGCTCCGGCTGATCGGGGCGGCGGCCAGGATTGATGAAAACGCCGATCATAACGGGAATCTCGCGGCGGTAGATCAGGCTGTCCATCACCACCTGCGCTCGAACATCGCCCTCCGGGGCCATGAAAGCCTGCCCATCGTTGTAAATCATCAGGCTGGCCGGAGTGGCCGGGTCGTACTGCGCAGGCACGTAGATCCAATAGGTATGCTGAGTGCCCGGATAGGCAACGCTCGGAAGCGTGAATGGGCCGCGAATCTCGCCTTTAGGCACTCCCTCCTGCACCAACGCATCCGGCGCGAGCGCGTAATGGATATCCGTATTGGGAGTCTCTGGCGGGGCGCTGCGCCGCTGCCGGCGCCTCTGGCTTCGTGGTCCCCTGAGGGGCGGTCTGCGCGAAATTCACGGTTGTAAATAACGCAAGCATCAAGGAGATGTGACGGAGCATGGTTTCGAGGGACAAAATAACCCAGTTAATGAGCACTCGGATCAAGGATTCGCCGTAGTCTCGTGTTCGAGAAGATGACGCCGCGCGGAACTGGCTTCTCGCACTTGCCTGCTAGCGTCGGGTGCGTTTCTTGGGACCAAAGCCAACGTCCGGAACCTCTTCGCCGAGGGCCGTGGCTAAATCGATTTGATGGTCCTGCTCCTGCATGAGTATCTTGCGGATTTGCTCCGCCATGGCATACTCTCCGAGCGTTTCACATTGGCCGATGCGATCGCGGTAATTGCGAATGGTTTCGTTTTCATTCTCGAGATCGAAACGGAGCATTTGTTTCGCATCTTTTGACGTGCGTACCGGCTTGGGAGTGACCGACGGCATTTTGCCGAGATAGTCGATCTGCCGCGACAGGGTCAGAGCATGATCGAGCTCCTGCTTGGCGTGGATTTCTAACTGGGCGGCGATGTCCATGTATTGGGCGCCACTGAGCACCTGAGAATAGACTACATAGGCAATGATGGCTTGATACTCGCGCGATAGGTCTTCGTTTAATAACTCCGCGAGGCGGTCGCGGGAAATTTCCTGTTGGCTTGCCATTTGATTCCTCCTTTGAAGGCGATGCAAATCTAACGTCTGCGACTCAATCATACAAGATCAATGCCATTGGTGGCTGGTCTTGCACGCAAAGGGTCCGGCGCTCCAATCTCGACACTCCTCGCTCACATCGTAGAATATGGTGGAGAGAGGGATGGCGAATCAACTGCGCCAGTAGAGAATTCATGAGCCAGGACGAGAACCAATTAAAAATTGCGGCTGCTGAATCGGCCGTCACACAAGTTAGGGACGGCATGATTGTAGGCCTCGGGTCCGGATCAACCGCTGCGTTCGCGGTGAGCGCTCTCGGAAGGCGTGTTGGGGAGGGCCTGCGAATTGTGGGCATCCCGACATCGGAGCGCACCGCCGCTCAAGCCCGTGAACTTCGGATTCCGCTATCCAGCTTGGCTGAGGAATCTCAAGTGGACATAACGATTGACGGTGCGGATGAAGTTGAGGAAGGCAATCTGAATTTGATCAAGGGGCGTGGCGGAGCACTGCTGCGCGAAAAAATCGTAGCGAGCGCAAGTAAGAAGCTGTTGATTATCATCCACGCCAGTAAGCTGGTGAGGCAACTTGGCATGAACGACCCTGTGCCGGTAGAAGTTGTGCCCTTTGGTTGGCAAGTGACGGCGCGCCATCTGTCGAGTTTGGGAGCCAAGCCGTCACTGCGGCGAAATCCGGACGGTGAACCGTTCCACAGCGACAGCGGCAACTACATCGTTGACTGCGCATTCGAATCGACCGTCTCCGCGGAGTCGTTAGCGAAGCAGCTCGATCATGTAGTCGGCTTGGTAGAACACGGGCTTTTTATCGGATTAACCTCTGAGGTTCACGTGGCGGGAGCAGGCGGTGTGCGAATCCTGAATTGACGGTCCCAGCCCGCGTTCGATCGTCGTCGTAATTCGAACCAGGCTCGCCTCAGCCTCGCAAACGCTCGCGCCCCGCTTTCACAAAGCCCGCAAACCGATGCGATAGTTCTCGAATACGGTCCGGCTTACGCAGTCGAATGGCATCGGGTGGAATCAACTCCTTACCGCCGCCGATGGCATCAGCTCCAGCGACGATGAGATCCTCCGCTGTATTCTGGTTCACGCCGCCGGCAGCGATCAATGAGATTTGAGGCAAAGCTGTCTTTAGCGACTTGATGTATTTATCCGGACCAACCAGCGGGCAAGGAAACACCTTCACGAAGTCGGCGCCGGCCTTCCATGCTCTGACAACTTCAGTCGGCGTCAGTCCGCCCGGCAGGACTGCAAGGTTTTCCTTGGCGGCGAACTCCACAATTTCAGGGTCGAATCCGGGCGCCGTTATGAAGCTGGCGCCGGCGTCCTCGCATTGACGCGCGATATCGATATCCAGAACGGTGCCGGCCCCGACAACGATATTCTGATGGGCGCGAACGAGATGCGAAATCAGTTCAACCGCTCGCGGAACCGTCATCGTAATTTCCACGATCGGTATTCCGCCGCTGGCCACTGCTTCTGTGGCGAAATGAGCGTCATCGTAGGAGGATACGCGAATTGCAGGAATTATGCCTATCTCTCTGATGAGCGCGCAGACCTGGTCTTTTGTCATACTTCCGGGCTTTCCTCAGCAGTCATCATAGGGGTTCTTCCGTTTCAGCCTCCGGGAGCCGGTCGCTAATGCTCGCAAACCACGCGTAAAGGGTCGGTAATAGGAAGATGCTCATGACGAGGTCCGAAATGAGCCCTCCGACAATGACGATAGCAAAAGGCCGCTGCGAATCTGATCCGATGCCATGTGACAACGCGGCCGGAAGCAGGCCCAGGGTTGCAACCAGCATCGTCATCAGAATCGGCCGAAGCCTGAGAACAGCGCCTTCCACCGCAGCTTCATCGATGGTGTAGCCTCTGGCCCGAAGCTGATTGATGTACTCCACCATGATGACGCCGGTCTGTACCGACACTCCGAAAAGCGCAAGAAAACCGACCCCGGAGGAAACACTGAAGTTCGTACCGGTGAACAGCAGCGCCAGCAAGCCCCCGATACGCGCCATCGCCACGTTGGTGAGAATTAGAAGCGACCACTTCAGCGAGTTGAACATCGCGTAAAGAATGATGAAGATCAGCACAATCGTGATCGGTAGTATCACTAACAGCCGCTGATTGGCGCGCTTCTGGCTCTCATATTCGCCGGCCCAATCGATGCTGTATCCGGTTGGTAGCTTGACAGCCGCGTTAACCTTTTGAATCGCCTCTTCGACGGCGCTACCCAGGTCTCTCCCCCGCACACTGTATTTCACAGCGATGTACCGGGAGTTTGCTTCCCGGTAAATTTCGGAACCACCGTCGGACACCTTGATCTTCGTCAACTGGGCCAAGGAGACACGCTCGCCGGAGGGGGCCAGTAAGCGAATCTTTTGGATAGCTTCCTTGGTGTCGCGATATTGCGGCAGATAGCGCAGCACGAGATCGTAGCGTTGTTCCCCGATGAGCACCTGGGTCAATGCGTTGCCACCAACGGCGGTCTGAATTGCGTCCTGCACATCGGAGACGTTGATGCCGAACCGGGCCGACTGGTCGCGGTCCACGCCGAAGTCGAGATTTGGTTGGCCCAGGACACGAAACAGACCAAGATCTTCTATGCCGCGCACGCCTCGCAACACCTCGACGATTTCATCACCCTTCGCTTCCAGAGTCTGGAGGTCGTCCCCGTAGATTTTGACCGCGAGCGCACCCTTGACACCGCTCACGGCTTCTTCCAAGTTGTCGGAAATCGGCTGCGAAAAGTTCCAGATGACTCCAGGGATTTTCTCCAGCTCGCGATTCATGGCCGCTATCAAGCGCTCTTTGTCCTGATGGAAGATGGGGCGCCACTTTTCTTTTGGCAGCAGGTCCACAAAATATTCCGTATTGAAGAAGCCGGTGGTGTCTGTGCCATCATCCGGACGTCCCACCTGCGTTACGGACTGTGGGACCTCGGGAAATGAACACAAGACCTGCCGGGCCCGATCAATGATCCGCACGCCTTCCGTTGGCCCTGTGCTGGGGGCCAGAGTGCCGCGCACCCAAATGGCGCCCTCGTCGAGATGCGGCAAAAACTCGGAGCCTATCACTCCGCTCAAAGCCAAGTAAAGAGCTCCGGCAAATGCGATTGCGGCAACGATAACTGTAAGCCAACGCCAATGAACAGCCCGAGTGACCGCGGTTCTGTAATGAGCTGCAATGAATTCCATTACGGGGTTGCGCCACTGCTTCGCATTTTTCCTGAACAGAATGCTGGCCAGTGCGGGTGCAACCAGCATCGAAAAGAGCAAGGCGCCAAGCAGGGCGAATGCCACTGTCCATGCCATTGGCCGGAACAGTTTTCCTTCCACCCGCTGGAGGGTAAAAATCGGAAGGTACGCCGTGATGATGATCGCAATGGCGTAAAAAACTGGTCTTTGCACTTCATGTGCGGCAGTTCGGACTCGCTCCAGGATCGTGCGCGGACCTGCATCTCGCCGGTTGAGATGGCGAACGATGTTTTCGACCATGACCACCGCGCCATCCACCACCATGCCGAAATCGAGCGCACCTAAGGAGAGCAGGTTAGCCGAAATGTGGCGCAAGTCGAGACAGATGGAAGCAAACAGGAGCGAGAAAGGAATCGTCAGTGCCACGATAATGGCGCCGCGCACGTTGCCCAGGAAGATAAAGAGTACGATCACGACCAGGATCATGCCGTCCGCGAGGTTATGCAATACGGTGTGCGTCGTAAAGTCGACCAGATCGTCCCGATCCAGGTAAGGGACAACCTGCACACCCTTCGGCAATATCTGCTGGTTGAGCCGCCGGACAGTTGCGTGAATGCCGGCCATGGTGGTTGCTGTGTCCGCGCCCTTGCGCATAAACACGATGCCTTCCACCACATCGTTATCGTCCACCACCACGCCGTCTTTCCGATGGATGGCTTTGCCTATTTGGCCCAGACGGATCTTCGGCCCCTGCGTGACCATGCCAATGTCTTTGATGCGCAGAGCGGTTCCGGTTTGAGTCTTCAGGACGGTCTTTTCGATTTCCGCGACGCTTGTAACAAGGCCCACTTCCCGGATGTTTACCTGCTGGGAGCCTTGCTCGATAAAGCTCCCACCCGTATTCGCATTGCTGTTAGAGAGCTGTTGCTCCACCTGCGCGAGGCTCAGTTGGTAGGAGATCAGCTTCTCGGGGTCGAGACGAACCTGATACTCACGAGTAATTCCCCCGAAGGAAGAATCGTCGACAACATCCGGCACGGAGCGGATATATTTGGAAACTACCCAGTCCTGAAGAGACTTGAGCTCCATGACGTCATAGGCTGGATTGGTGGACTCGAGCGTGTACCAGTAAACCGAACCGATGGGGCTGAAATCCGGGCCAATCTGCGCGGTGACGTTGGCCGGAAGCGTTACCGCAGTGAGCCGCTCCAGCACCTTTTGGCGATCCCAGTCGTTGTCGGAATCATCGTCGAAGATTAAATTGACAACGGAAAGCCCGGCTAGGGAAGCAGAGCGGACGTGCAGAAGGTGTGGGAGGCCGTTCACCTGGATCTCAATTGGCACCGTGATCTGCTGCTCCACCTCCTCCGCAGCTCGTCCAGGCCATTGAGTAATCACCTGAACCCACGTGTTGGCAACATCGGGATAAGCTTCTACAGGAAGATTCTTGAAAGCGATGATGCCCGCTCCGAACAGAAGAACGGCCGCACACAGAACAATAAAGCGAGCGTTCAGCGCGCCATCGACGAGAGCGCGAATCATTAGCGTTGCACCGTGTTCTGGAACTCGAGTGCGTTAGCTATGACTTGCTGACCCGGGGGAATGCCCGATATGAGCTCCTGCATGCCGCCGGGAAGCATGTCCCCGCCAACCACTTCGACGCGCCGGAACTGCCCGGCCTTCATCGGCACGTAAACCCAATCGCGATCATGCAGGTGCAAGACTGCGGGGGCTGGGACAGCGGCCCGCGTTTCTTTTTGCCGGCCATGAAACGTGGCGGTTACAAACATGCCCGGACGCATCAGGCCTGGATTTTGTACCTCGATGCGCACCTTGGCCGTTCGGATGTTGGGATCGAGCACCGGGCCAATGTTGCTGATGGTACCGGTCAATGTTCGATTCGGATAAGCATTCAATCGGATGTCGGCAGTCTCCGCGAGATGCACATCCACGAGATCGTTTTCAAATACGTCGCACACAATCCAGACATGCGTGAGGTCGGAGATTGTGAATGGGCTAGGAGCCCCCAAGCCCTGCACGCCCGCTGCGTTGGTGACCTGCTGATCGGTAATCACGCCGGAAACCGGAGCGGTGATTTCAACGATGGGAGTGGGGTGATCCGGATCCACGCCCAGCACACGCAGATGCTCGATAGTGGTCTTGATTGTGACCTTGGCTTTGGTTTGGGCGGATTCCGCGATTTCAAGGTCCTTCTGCGCGATTGCGCCTTTTTCGTATAACATCTTTGCCCGCTCGAACTGCTTGCGAGCCAGATCTTCATCAGCAATGGCCTGCTGATAGTCAGAATAGGCTGCTGAGATGTCGGCGCTCTGCACTTTCAGGAGCAACTGACCCTTTGTGACGGAATCGCCGAGGCGAGCGTTAATTTCTATGACACGGCCGGAAGCCAGTGAAATCACGGGAACGTTCCTGGAAATATCCGGAGTGACGGTTCCGGTGACTCTCAATTCCGCCGTAGCTCGATGGGGCACCGCCGTTGTCATTTGGAATCGTTCGGGACGATCCACTTCAAACACATTGCGATCTTCTACACTCTGGACCTTGAGGGCCGGCGGCGCCTCTGCCTTCGGGTTGCTCTCGGGCGGTTTACAGGCCGATTCCAGCAGCCCCAACGCCAAGCATAAGACGATGATCCAGAATCTCGGGTAATTCGTTGGATAGCCCTTCAGATAACCCGTCATTGGATAACTTCGCGTCACACCGCGAGATTCAACAGACTGGCCGCGGTGAGATAAGAACCAATCAGGTTCAGATAATTCAGTTCAATGCTGCGGTAGACATGTTGTGCTTGCAGGAAGTCGAGCAGGGACGCTC
>PMUN01000441.1 GCA_003166875.1 Bryobacterales bacterium
CCAGCGGAAGTCAAGTTTGCAGTATTTACACAGACACTCCCACCGGTCCCCTTTCAACCGAGATTAACCTGTCCAACACCGCGCTTGGTGGGCCAGTGACCACGTTAACCATCATGAAGGACGTTTCGCTCAACGCGGGAAGCAACGGCACGGCCTATATATCGGCGTTCGGCAATGTGTACTCGAACTCGACAGTTCCAGAGCCGCGCGCGGTATCGATCCTCCTGAGCCTGGGATTGTTCGCAATCATCGTGTTCATGAAGAAGCGGCAGGCAGTTCGCAGCTAGTACAAAACCTGCAATATTCGCGAAACTCGGAGCGGACCTCTATACGGAGGTCCGCTTTTTAATTTGACTGCAAGGATGCAGCCAGAAAGTTCGCGAGATGCCTCAGCAGTTTTCCCGTTAGCCGTTCACCCCGCTCCGGACAATCCACGCCGCAGATTAAACTGTAGAATGGTCATGGAGCGTATCTTCTCCGCTCGCTAGGACATGAGCCACATACTGCTCACCCTGAAAAGTCTCAAGTCCGCATCCGTAATTGCTGCTATTCTGATCGCCTTGGCCACGCTGCTGGTTTTTCTGCCGGCTGTCGACAATGGATTTGTCAGCTGGGACGACGCGACCAACCTCGTAGACAATCCCTACTTTCGCGGATTCACCAAGGTCCATCTCAAGTGGATCTGGACCAACCATCTGTTGTCGCATTACGTGCCTTTGACCTGGATGAGCTTCGCTCTCGACTATCGAATCTGGGGAAGGGAGGCTCGCGGGTATCACCTGACGAATGTTCTGTTGCATTCGTTCAATGCGGGCCTGTTCTATCTGCTCTCGCTAACTCTCCTGCGGCGCTGCGTTCCAACCAAGGCGTTTAGCTCCACCGGCGCGTTGCTGCCTGGCGCAGTATTCGCCGCTCTCCTCTTCAGCCTTCATCCGCTTCGCGTAGAGTCAGTGGCGTGGGTGACGGAACGGCGCGATGTCTTGTCGGGCTTCTTCCTCCTACTGGCATTGTTAGCCTACCTGCGCGCGTCGGCGCCGGGACCCGCTCAACCCACCCAATCGAAATACTACTTGGCCTGCTTTGCGTTCTTTGTCCTGGCCATTCTGTCAAAAGAGATCGCAGTGGTCTTACCCGCGATTCTGCTGCTGCTCGATGTGTACCCGTTGAAACGGCTCGGCGGAGGCGCCGGCCGCTGGTTCGGGCCCTCGGTTCGATGGGTGTGGTTGGAGAAGATTCCGTTCTTCGCGGTCGCTTTGGCGGACGCCGCCATGACACTGCATGTCGGAGCCCAACAGCATCTCTTGCCGTCCGTGGGAAAGTTTGGGTGGATACCCCGCATCGCAATAACGGTATACGCAATGGCGTTTTATTTGCTCAAAACCCTTATCCCTACGAACTTGTCCCCGCTCTATCCGTTGACACCGCATAACACCGGCCTCACTGTCCCTGTTGCAATCAGTTTGGCCGTAGTGTTGTCTATCACATTCGCGGCCATTGTCCTCCGACGGAGATTCCCCGCCTTGCTCGTAATCTGGCTCAGCTTCGCGGTGACGCTGCTTCCGGTGAGCGGAATATTCCAGGCGGGAGCTCAGGTGGCTGCCGACCGGTACACCTACTTGTCATGCATGGGCTGGGCGCTGTTAGCAGGCGCAGCCTTCGCGTGGTGCTGGCATGCCCTTGATTCGTCCTGGGGCAGAGGTTTGATCGCACTCGTGGGGCTGCTAGTCCTCGTGACGTTGAGCGGGCTCACGCGCGCTCAAATCCGCATTTGGCAGGATTCCGATACGCTGTGGTCGAGAGCAGTTTCGGTCGAGCCTTCCGCGGTCGCATGTGAAAACCTGGGCTCCTCGCTGTTCACCGAAGGGGACGTAGTAGGGGCCATGGATCAATTCCGTCAAGCCATCGCACTCAAGCCCCAAGACGCGATTGCTCACGTCGGCATGGGAATGGCGCTTCTGGATCTGCGCCGTTGGGACGAAGCGGCCGGGGAGCTGCGGCTCGCCTCCGAGTTAATGCCAAGCCTGGCACAAGCGCATAACGGCTTGGGTAATATTCTGGCAGTGCAGGGCAAGATCGACGAAGCCATCGCCGAATTCCAACAGGCGGTGACAATTAGACCCGATAACCGGATTTTTCAAAAGAACCTTGAGCGTGCCTTGGCGATGAAGGTGCACCCGGAGCAACGGAACGCCTGGGACGCGTCGCGGCAGCCGCGCTAATTACCGGTGCGCCCAAGGGCGCCGCTAGCCCAACTTACCTAGAAGTTCTTTTATGCGCTGCTCGTCCTGCTTGGACGGGTGATCGGCCAAGGCTGCTTGCAGCTCCTTACGGGCGGCTGGTTTGTCGCCTTTCTCGTAAAGTGCCAACCCTAGGTGATAACGGAACGCAGGAAAATGCGGATTCTGCCGGACGAGGTTCTGGAACGTCCGTATGGCGCTGTCACTCTGCCCTTTCTTGAGGTAAATGTAACCGACGGTATCCGAGAAGCCTGGATCCTTCGGATTCTTTGCCAGGGCGCTCTGCGCAAACTGGAGCGCCTGATCCAGGTCGCCACCAGTGTCGGCCAGAAGATAGGCGGTGTTGTTCAACACCACAGAATCCTCCGGATGCGCCTTCGCAATGCTCAGGTATTGAGTTCGTGCTTCCGCGGTACGGCCGGCCAAGGCCAGGGCGCCGGCCAGAGCCAAAGCGGAGCTAACATCATTGGGCGCCATTTCATAGGCCCTTCGATATAACTTGATTGCATCTTCCTGGGCGCCCTTCAGTTCGTAGGCGTCCGCCAAACGGCGCAGCTTCTCCACCGATTTTGGATCCGCGTCCACCAGTTTCTGAAACTCCGCGATCGCCGTGTCCAGCCGCCCCGTTATCAGTGCCGTAATGGCCAGTTGGGTGTGAATAGCTTCCGGATTATCCGATTTCTTCAGCCCTTCATTTAGAATCTCAAGGGCCTTGTCGAATTGTCTCTGGGACAGGTAGATGGAGGCGAGGGCTACAAATACGTCAGAGTCTCCGGTATTGCGAAGCCCGTTGAATGCAGCAATGGCATCCGGGAGCTTCTTATCCGAGACAGCCAAGAGCCCCATCTGAAACTGTACTTCGGTGTCCTGCGGAGAATCCTTTAACAATCTCGCCAGTTCGGCGCGTGACGTCTTCAAATCACCCATACCGATTAAGGCTCGGGTACGCAGAAGTTTGCCTGGACGGTAATCGGGCCGAATTGTCAGAATCTCGTTGGCCTGTTGCAGCGCTTCCGCCGGCCGCCGCTGCATGATACTAATCCGCCCTAACTCGACTCGCGCCTCAACAAAATCGCTTCGCTTCTTGACTGCCTCTTGAAACTGCGTCCGCCCGGATTCCTGATTACCCTTCCGCATAAAGGCGCGTCCCAAGTGGAAACGCAGAGTGGCGTCATTGGGATTTCGAGTGGACAGGGCCTGGAACGAGCGCAAGGCGCCATCTACTTTCTCAGGCTCGGCGCTATCTAGCCAAAGATCGGCGCGCAGGCGTTGCGCCAAATCATCCTGAGGATTCTCGTTGACGGTTTGCTCCGCCAGGTGCAAGGCCTGGTCCTTCTTTCCCTGTGACACTAAGGCAATCACCGCCGCGTCCTGATAGACAGCCCGCTGCTTGCCCGGCGGAGTGGCGCGAATACCTTCTTCGTAATTGTGGATCGCCTCCGGGTAATCCCGAAGACCCATGTAGAAGTCACCCACCCACAGGCGAGCCTTGGGGAATGCTTTTGGGTCGTTCAGAAACCGCTGTAGCGCGTCTTTCATTTCCGCTGGTTTTTGAAAGGCCTGATAGTGTCGGGCTAATTGTATGATATAGTCCGCTTGTTTCGGATTGTTGTTTACTTTAGCCTTCAGGATATTCTCTGCATCGGTAATCCTCGGGGGTTTTGCGTCGCGGTATACGCCGTACATCAAATCGTAGACCCGGCCGAAGGACGTCTTGTGGTTATAGATCAGATCCAGGGCCAGTTTCTCCCCCTCCGCCTGCTGTCCATCCTGCATAAGGCTCTGCGCCAGAGCCGTTGCCACACCCGCATCGGAGGAGTCGATTCGCAAAGCTTTGCGAAAAGAATCGATAGCCTCTTTCGGTTTCCGGTCCGTCTCGGCCAGATAACCTTTCAGGATCAGGCCTTCGTAGGAGTTTGGATTCTTCGAAAGAAGCTCACCCGATAGCTGCGTAATCTGCTTGTATAGGAACTGGGGATGGCTAGGGTCCACCAGGTAATAGCTGAGGCAGACATCCGCGAACTTCTCCATGACGTCGACATTATTGGGGAGCAGTTGAGCCGCTTGATAGAGCGAGTCGTAGGCAAGACGCGGCTGGTCCTGCTTGACCGCGGACAGCCCCAGCCGGTAGTAGGCTTCGCCGAATTTCGGATCTTTCTGTATGGCTTTGCGGTAGTTCAGGGACGCATCGGAGTACTTACCGGCGTCATAGAGCTTGTTTCCCCTCGACAAGTACGTCTGCTTGGTCGCGATACATGCGGTCCCCGCGCCGAAAGCAATAATAACAGCACAAACGCACGTAGTTTGTTTCATGTGGACCTTCCGATTTACCCGTAAGTTCATTATACGGCGATGCGCCTCCGCTTAATCTTTTGGTGCGACCGCCAGAGCCAGGCTCCGAACCGGCACCTCCAAATCAGATTGGACTAACTGGCGGCTTTTTCCAAGGCTACAGAAGTACTGACAGTACCAGATGATCCCGTACGGGAGGTCCGGGAGGGGCTAAGTATTCGTATTCTTGGGTGTGTTGGCGGTCTCGGATTCGAAAAGCGCTTCGGCCTCCTCGGCTGCGGCTGGACCGGCCGCCTGAGCTTCGTTCAAAACTTCGCGGGCGCGCTCCACCTGATCGCGAGCCACTCGCACCTCAAACGACATGGTCGGCAGAACCGAATTGCCGACCACGTGCANNAGCGTGCCGTCGGCGTGAAATATGGTCTCCAGATCCAAATCGGAAGAATCATCCACCTGTTCTACTTCGTCCGCCAGTGGATTTTCGGCGATCAATTGCTCGGCCCTCTGAAGCTGGCCCGCGGGAACTTGGACTTCGAATGTTCCTTCAGGAACGCCCGGAGCCGAGTCGTCCAGGATTAC
>PMUN01000290.1 GCA_003166875.1 Bryobacterales bacterium
CCAGGGGGTCCGCCCCACCACTACCTGTGGAAGATTCTTCATGCCTGTTCCTTGGTCGAGGATGGAAGCGAGAATTCGAAAATGGATCCTTCCCCCGGTTTGCTATCCACCCATATTTCGCCACCGTGCGCGTGAATAATCTCACGAGCTATTACTAGCCCCAGTCCCGCGCCCGGAATCTGATGGCGCGATGCTTCGGCGCGATAGAACTTTTCGAAAATGCGGGACTGCTCGGCTTCCGGGATGCCAGGTCCGTGGTCGGCCACGCTGACAATGACGCGGCCCTCTTTCGATTCCGCCGCCAACGATACCGGAGAGCCGGCCGGAGAGTACTTGAGCGCATTGTCGATGAGCTGCCGCAGGGCGACTTCGATCAGCTCGCCATCCACCCACACGGGCGGAAGGCCGGCCGCGATATTCACCTGGATCTTCCGGTCCTCTACAACTGTTCTAAGTTTGTTCAGGACCGATTCAACAAGTTCCTGCACCGAATGGCTCTCTCTGCGCAGGATCACGCGCCCGGCCTCGATGCGCGCCATTTGGATGGCCTCGGTGACCAGCACGCTCAAACGATCCGTCTCTTCGTCCACGATGGAGAGCAGCTCGCGCTGCTGTTCCGGCCGCAGCGCGTTACTGGAAAGGAGCGCGGTGCTGGCCGCTTTAATGGAGGTCAGGGGGGTCTTGAACTCGTGCGCCAACGCGTCCAACAATGTGGATTTCAATTCGTCGCTCTGGCGCGCGGCTTCGGCTTTGCTGGCGGCTTCCTGAACCCGCAAGCGCTCCAGGCCGATCGCCACCAGGTTGCTGAGACCCTGGAGGGCTGAGTCTGACAGCGCCACGCCGTGGATTCCCAAACTTCCGATGGGCCGTGCGCCAAGCCGGATGGAAGTGACCACGCGGTGGGCCTTTTCATCGCGAAAAAGGGTTCCCTCCAAGGCGGCTTGCCGGAGTCTGCCGTCGGAATCGTGGAAATCCTGGGGACCCGCGCGGAAAAACTTGTCCGAATCGCGGTCGTAGAGCGCCACCGCATCGGCGGCAAAGCTCTGCGCAATCTGCATCGCAAGCTGCTTCGGCTCCGGACGCGTCGGCTCAATCAAGAGAATGGACCGGCTCAACGCGTACAGTTTCTCCATCTCCCGCTGCCTGTCCGTGGCTTCCAGAGTGCGTTTCTTGGCCTGCGTTGAGAAATGACTCGCCGTGATGGAGGTTGCCAGAAACGCGATCAACGCCACCCAGTTTTGTGGATCGGCGACGGTAAAAGTTCGGATAGGCGGGAGAAAAAAATAGTTGAAGCACCCCACGGCCACAAACGAACCCACCAGAGCTTCCGTGAGTCCCCACCGGGCGGCGATGAAAAGGATGGCTACCAGATACGCAAAGCCAGTGGTGGTTGCGTTCACGGGAACAATTCGAAAACAAATTGCGGTGATGGCGGCAATGATCCCAACCACGATCGCGATGCGAACCGCTAACATTGTCCACCACACTGGGTCCACCACACCGAACCAGCGTAACAAAGGGTGCATGTGCAAAGTCGTATAGTCTGATATTGCCAATGAACGCGGCGCGTAGCATCGGTCGTAGAGATTTTCTCCTGGCTCTCGCCGGCGGCGGATTCTTTAGCCGAAAACCTGAGCCTTTAAAACCCATTGTGATCAGCGTGAATTTGATGTTCGACCATGGGGCGCACTCAGGGAAGGGTTTAGGAGAAGCCGAAATTGCGTTGTTCAAGCGCTATCAGGAGGAGACGCGCAGCGAATACGCAACCAGCGGCATCTTCTTCGATGTTGGCGTGACGGAAGGAGCGTATTTGCGGCAGCAAGGTTACTCAGAGATTCCCGAAAAATTTCTCACGCTGAAAGCGATCAATCTTTTCGTCACTGACACGCTTGGATACGACATTGACAGGGATCGGACCGGGGGTTGTTCGATAGGGCCGCGTCCGCGAAGGCCCGGATTTGCACCGGACCCGTACTATAAAGTCTTTTTGGGCTTGAGGGACGCGAGTGAGAAAGCGCTGGCTCATGAATACGCCCACCATTTCACTCTGGACACGCGCCGGCAGCCAACGGTGATGCGGAACTCCTGGGCCGATCTCCGGAATGATCACTGGCTTTGGCGGCAGCGTCACGGCGTTCCGATTTTACAATTTCGCGCGTGCGCTAGTTCGGAATGGGCGAAGGTCCAGGAAACTCCTCCGGCTGCTCTTCTAGCCCCCAGTCCCTAGTCCCCAGCCCCGAGCAGCGGCTGTTACCATAAAAGAAAATGCCTGCCACTCAGGAAGCGGGAATTTTCGACGAATCGGCTCTGGTTGCCAAAGCTCGCGAGGGTGATCTCGCGGCTTTCAATGAGCTGGTAAACAGCTACTCGCGAAAGATCTTTCGGCTAGCGAAACATATCACTCAGAATGAGGAGGACGCGGAAGACGTCCTGCAGGAGACCTTCCTCAAGGCCTTCGAGCACCTGGGCGATTTCCAGGGTCAGTCCAAGTTCTATACCTGGATCGTTCGCATTGCCGTGAACGAATCCTTGATGAAGCTCCGCAAGCGCAAGTCGGATCGTAGCGTGCCCTTGGACGAACCGGTGGATACCGGGGAGGATACAGTGGTCCGCGAGATTGCGGTCTGGGATGAAAACCCGGAACAAAAGTACTCCCGCGAGGAATTAGGGCAGATTTTGGACGAAGCGGTTCAAGGGCTGCGCCCAGCTTTCCGAACCGTTTTCGTGCTTCGAGACATCGAAGAACTGAGCACGGAAGAGACCGCCGAGGCCCTGGGGATCTCGGTTCCAGCGGTAAAAAGCCGGCTGCTACGAGCGCGGCTGCAGCTTCGTGAGAAGTTGACGCGTTTCTTCAAGCGGAAAGGGGACGACGTTTTTGCTTACATGTAAGGAGTTCCTTCAGGAACTCAATGATTATCTCGATGAGACCGGGGACATCGAGCTGCGCCGCAGGATTGAGTCGCACATCACGCAGTGCCCGAATTGTTTCGTGATTCTGGACACCACCAAAAAAACAATTCAGGTGTATAAGGGCGTGCTGGCGCAAACCCTGCCTCAAGACGTTCACGCTCGCTTGCTAAAAGCAGTGGAGCGGAAGTGTTCTGAGAAGAAATTGCGCGCGGGTCTCCCCAGCATCCAGCCTTAAGCGCTGGCCAACTCCAGCCCGCTGGCGACTTCAAGGCTGGCGGCGCTGAAGCCATGCCGAGTGAGCGCCTCACGGACCTCATCCACTCGCGCTGAGTAGGCCGGGAATTCCACTGTAACTTGAGCCGGCCGGTGATAGAGTTGAGGATTTACCGGGAAATCCAGGCGCGCTAGCGCTTCCAGTAGATCTTCCAATAATCGAGGTTCAACCACAACCCGCAGTGAGACTAATTCACCTTCCTGGCCGAATAGCGCGGGAGCCGCGTGGCTGGATCGGGTAGTCATAGAGAAAAAACTCCTCTCGAGTGACCCGGTCCCAATAAAAAGCCCCTGGGCGTGTGCCACAGGGGTTTAGTTTCGTGAAGACCGACTCACCTTTAGCACTTTTTATCGTGGTTGCAATTAGCGAGCCCTGCCTTGCGGCAAAGCCTTTAAATCAATCCACGTTGCGACCCCAGAATATCACCGGTGGAGGGTGAATGCAATAGGTATCTGCGTAGCTTCAAATCAACGCGGTAACTCATTGCAAAAACAATAAGTTGCCTGCGATTTTCGAGGCGCTTAATTCGCAGGTAACTTGTTACAGAGCTGCTCGAACTTCTGGCGTTGTTCGGGAGTGAGCATCTGTACGATCCGGTTTTTTCCGGTGGCGCGCATGTCGTCGATCTGCGCTTCCAAATCCTCGTGGTATTTTACGAAATCATCCAGAATGGTTTTCAGCCGTTCGGATTGTTCGGAAGTAAGGTTGAGTTCTTTCTTCAGCTTGTCGTAAGAGAAAAGCTGCGCGCTGTCATCTTTCCAGTAGGGTGCTGCACCGCGATGCAACTTTGTGTGGAGGCTGGAGCGCATGGTAAGAGCTCCCGCCAGGGCACCGCACAAGAAGATCAGCAACAGCAGAGCCAGGATGCGCGGGTTCTGCCAGGAAGCGCGATCGGCCGCGACCATATCGCTCATTCGTGGTAGGCGGCCAGATTCACCAACACCGCGTCACGCTGCCGTTGCTGGTGAAGGCTGTTCTGATCGGCCACCGGCGATGGCGCACCAGTGAAGACAACGTCGGTCGACGCCACTTCTGGCTCAGACCTTTCGGTGGTCACAAAATAGGTGCCCATCAGCACTACCAAGACTGCCGATGCCATCGCCAAGCGGCGCCCGAAATTGGGTTGCAGCAACGCCGACCAGATGGAGGAGCGGCCTTCCTGCTCTATTCTGTCCATAACGCGGGCATAAAACCCCGCGCGCGGATCCAGGTCGCCACCTGGCTGCAGCAATCGCAACATCTCCGCCTGTCCCTGATACAGGCGCAGCTCAGTCGCGCAATCCTCGCACATTTCAAGATGCTCATGAAACTCTTGCGGAACCTGCCGGGTGGAACCCTTCAGATATTCCTCAAGGTTGTCCCTGATTGGTTGATGCATAGCTTCTTCCCTCAAATGACTGCCAAGTTCAAAACTTACGGATCTGCTTGTCCGCTTTTTCAACCTACCCTGATTCCAACTACCTGATTCAAACTACTCTGATACGTTGTATCACATTACACTATCATTTGGCCCGGAACGCGTTTCAACCGCTGCGACGCTTTCACCAGCTTTTGCCGGGCCCGGAACAATTTCACCTTGATCGTGTTCTCGTTCATTCCCGTCATCTGGGCCAGCTCCTCCACCGAGTGCCCTTCCACTTCCTTGAGCAACAACAGGCTGCGGTCTTGCGGCGACAATTTTGCGATAAGTTTTACTACCAGATCCCGCTGCGCAAGCTGCGTGTCCACCGCCGGCCTCTGGTCAATCGCCGTGTCGGTATTCTGCATCCGTTGCGCGTCTTCCTCTGAGAAATCGCTCTCGTAAACCAGCTTCCGCACCCGCTTCTTGCGCAAATAGTCGTAGCACTCGTTCACCGTGATCTTGTAGATCCAGGTCAGCAGGGAACTGCGGAAATCGAAGTTCTTGATCGAGAAATAAATCTTCGAGAACACCTGTTGAGCGATGTCTTCGGCGTCGTTGTGATTGCGTAGAATTCCGAAGATGATGGAGAAGACTTTGGCTTGATACCGCTCCACGATCTCGCGAAAAGCGAGCTCGTCCCTGGCTTGGACGCGGCGGACCAGCGCTGCTTCTTCAGTATTCCGGTGGTCCACTCTGCTCTTGACCCGAGGCTCGGTTGCCGAAACCGGAAAGGGGAGTACGTCCGCCAAACCCTTCATACATCTTGGGAGACGTACCCCAACCGTGTGCGGTTGCAGACGGTTGGCAGCGAATTTGGGTCCTCCTGGCAGGTTGCCGCATCCTAAGGGGCAGTTTAGCATCGAAGTAGTAGGCTGGGCGATGATATGCCTTGGGGCTTGCCAGCGGATGGCCTTCGAGTGATAATGAAATTTCGGGGAAAGTTCCTACAGGAGAGGATTTTAACGCTATGGTGCAATTGACTGAGACCGCCGTATCGAAAGTTAGGGAGATCCTAGACACGCAGGATCCTAAGCCGAGTGGGCTGCGGATCGCCGTGGTGGGCGGTGGTTGTTCCGGATTCAGCTATTCGATGGCCTTCGAGAATACGCCGAATATGCTTGATAAGACATATACTTTCGACGGGCTCAAGGTCTTCATTGATCAGGCCAGTCTGTTGTATTTGGACGGAGTTCAAGTGGACTACGTCGAGAGCATGGAAGGCTCCGGCTTCAAGTTCAACAACCCCAACGTGAAAAACACTTGCGGGTGCGGTAGTTCCTTCAGCGTTTAACCGCCTACGAAAATCGAAACAACAGGGCGTCGTGAGGATGGTTCCTCCGGCGCTCTTTTCGTGTCCAGAGCGTCGCCGAAAGATTAAAGTATATTCATGGACCTCGACACTCTCCTGACCGAACAGGTCAATCCCGGATCTCGTGACATTGATGCACGTCCGACGGCCGAGATTCTTCGGATCATGAATGAAGAGGATCGGAAGGTAGCATCCGCAGTATCTGATGAAATTCCCCGGATTGCGCAGGCAGTTGACCGCATCGTCGAGGCTATGCGGACCGGCGGGCGGCTGTTCTACATAGGAGCGGGTACCAGCGGCCGGCTGGGAGTGCTGGACGCTGCGGAGTGCCCGCCCACGTTTAATGTGTCGCCGGATCTGGTGCAGGGGATCATGGCCGGAGGTGATGCGGCGCTGGCCAAATCCACCGAGGCGACCGAGGACGATCCCGAGACCGGAAGACGCGATCTTGAGCACCGGGGATTCACGGTCCAGGACGCGCTGGTAGGCATTGCTGCGAGCGGCCGAACGCCGTACGTGCTAGGCGCGGTGACAATGGCCCGCGCTCTGGGTGCGCTGACGATAGGGATCAGCTGTACGCCGGATTCGGAGCTTTCGCGCGCGGTGGAGATCGCCATTACGCCGCTGTGCGGCGCTGAAGTGATTGCTGGTTCTACACGCCTGAAAGCCGGCACTGCCACCAAGCTGGTGCTCAATATGATCAGCACGGCTGTGATGATCCGGTTGGGCCACGTGTACGGGAATCTGATGGTGAACGTCGTGCCTCGAAACAGTAAGCTGGAGGATCGGGCCAGGCGCATTATCGCCGAATCGGCATCCGTGAGTAATGAGCGCGCCGGCGAGTTATTGAAGCAGGCGAACGGCAACGTCAAAACGGCGATCGTGATGGCGAGGCTCGCTATCGATCGCGCGGGAGCGGAGGCGAAACTGGCGGAGGCGGGCGGGCGCATTGCGGAGGCTTTGAGCAGATAGTATGGACAAGTTCCGGATTCACGGTGGCACACCACTCGAAGGGCGCATCGCGATCAGCGGGGCGAAGAATTCCGCTCTACCCGCACTGGCAGCGTGCCTGCTCACCGAGGAACCGGTAACGCTGGATCGGATTCCGCCGGTCCGTGATATCCGCACGATGATACAGTTGCTGGAGCATACCGGCGCGCGATTGGACGTGGATGGCGAGTTGGTGACCGTCCGGGCCGAAAGGCTGGAACGCCCGGAGGCACCCTATGATCTGGTGAAAACCATGCGCGCTTCGAGCCTCGTGCTTGGACCGCTGGTGGCGCGGACGGGCAAGGCTCGGGTTTCCATGCCGGGCGGATGCGCCATTGGAGCGCGGCCCATCAACCTGCACGTTTCTGCGCTGGAGCAACTGGGCGCCGAGATCCGCCAGTCGCACGGCTATGTGGAAGCAACGGCGCCGCAAGGCCTGAAGGGTGGGCTGGTACAGTTTGACCGCATCACCGTCACCGGGACCGAGGATGTGTTGATGGCTGCTGTTCTGGCTCAGGGCGAAACGGTGATCGGAAATGCCGCGCGGGAACCGGAAGTTCAGGACCTCGCGGATTTGCTGAACAAAATGGGCGCGCGCATCGAAGGCGCCGGAACTTCGACCATTCGCGTTCAAGGCGTGGACCGGCTGCACGGTGCAGAGCACACCATCATTGCCGATCGCATTGAAGCCGGCACCTTTTTGATAGCTGGTGCGATGACACGCAGCGATCTCGTGATCGAGAATTGTGTTCCCGAGCACCTTGATGCGCTGGTGGTCAAGCTCCGGCAAGCTGGAGCCGAGGTTTCGCTCGAAGGTTCTAGCGCGCTCCGAGTCCGCGCCTCATCCAGGCTCCGCGCCACCGATATCACTACCGAAGAATACCCGGGCTTCGCTACCGATTTGCAGGCTCAGTATATGGCCATGATGACGTTGGCGGAGGGCATCTCGTTCGTTACGGAAACCATTTTCGAAAACCGGTTCATGCATACGCAGGAACTGGGGCGCATGGGCGCGAATATCCGGGTGGAAGGGCGGCAGGCCATTGTCGCCGGAGTGGCCGAGTTGACGGGCGCGCAAGTGATTGCCTCCGATCTGCGCGCCAGCGCGTCGCTGGTTCTGGCCGGTCTGGTAGCGCGCGGCGAAACGGTGGTGGATCGCGTCTATCACATTGACCGCGGCTATGAGAGAATCGAAGAAAAATTGGCGCGCGTGGGCGCGCGGATTGAGCGGGAGAGTTGAGCATGAGCGCACCGAAAGCACACAATCCGGGGTTTCTGGCCTTGGTGAATGACGCCAAATCGCGGATCCGCGAGATTGACATTGAGCAGTACAAGCGGATGGTCTCGACGGCCGAGACGCATCTGCTGATCGATGTCCGCGAAGATAGCGAATGGGCGGCCGGTCACGCCGCCGGGTCACTGCATCTGGGGAAGGGAATTATCGAGCGCGACATTGAATCCAAAGTGCCGGATAAGGAAACGACGCTGGTGTTGTACTGTGGCGGAGGTTTCCGGTCGGCGCTGGCGGGCGATGCGTTGCGCCAGATGGGTTACAAAAGCATTATCTCGCTGGATGGGGGCTGGCGCTCGTATCAGGGTTCTGGGTTACCGGTAGAGAAGTAACTGGCGGACCTCAGCTGTCTAGAACTGCCACACCGTAGTCACGCACAGATAGATAATCACTGCCAGCACGGCAAACTCAAGGAACTTCACCACCTTGATGAAGAATTCATTCATGAATTCAAAACGGAGGATCAGCGCACAACACATTCCCGCCAGGCTTAGCCACAGCGGCACGCTACCATCCACCGCCCGCATGTAAATGATCAGGAACACATAGAAAAAAATGGGTACATTGCTCTCAAGCCAGTTCTTCAGCCTCGTGTACATGACGTACAGGGCCAAGGCGGCCATCAGGATGGTGGTTACACTGGCTGCGTTACTCATAATTTGGGTTGATCAGATCTTGCCATAGCACGCGCAGCGATTGCCAGGCGCTACAAACATTGCTGCTCACGGAGCCGGAAGTAAGACTCGGCCGCGCGAGCAGCAATGCAGGAGAACAGAACACTTTTGCCTAAATACAGCGATTAGAAACTAAAGCTGATGCCCGCCATGGCGGTGAAATCAGACAGCCAGCCGCCGATTTTCGAACCCAACGCCGGTGCGATTACCTTATCGGGGAATGGGGTCATGGAATCGTGAACTTCCACCCGGAATGTCACGTTGCTTGCGATCTGGAACTTGATGCCGCCTCCGAAGACAACGAGCGGTTTGAACTGGCTGGTCTTAGTGAGCAGCGCGATGTCGGAGAGAGGCTGGAAANNGCGTCATAATGGATCGCGTTGGTTTGGGCGCCGCCGAAGCTGACGCTGGTGCCATCGGAGGAGAGTTTAAGGTCGGTATGCTCGTAATCGTACCTGAGCTCGCCGCCGAACTGCCCGCTCGTATTGTTGTCCAGCCACGCGCTCACGACGAAACCGCTGGCGAGTTTCGCGGCAGCGTTTCCGGCCGGGTTGGTAAACGTTTGGGATGTGTAGAAGTTGCCGCCCCCACCGGCGCCGACTTCCCAATTTTGAGCCAACGCAGCCGGCCCACTGGCCAAGAGCGTCAAAAACATGAAAGGCAGAAAATGTTTCATCATTGTCCTCATTCTAGTCCACCAATTTTGAATTCCAATCGATACGTTCCGGTTAGTCGACCACGCGGACGCCGACCGAGGTCGAGCTGACGCCCTGGGTGATTACAAGCGGTTCGTCTAAACCGTCGGGAACGCTACCGGGCACCGAGACATTGATCTGGTATACTCCGACCTCGCCCGGGGCCAGGCCGTAGTAAAGCACGGGAAGCGATACGCCTCCCAGAGTTACCGTGGGCGCCGTGAGCGCGACGGCGAGCGGGTTCTTGGGAGAAGGCATCCCATCGGGTACGGCGGGCGACGTAGCGCCCAGTCCGGTGGTATAGATCACCAACGCTTCGTTGGCTTTGCGGTGAATCGGATGCGAAGCGGTGACGAGCTCTCCATCGTCGTTGCGAATGATGGTGGGAACAGTCGTATTATTGGGCGCAGGTACGCGGAAGATGCTCGGGGCGTTCGCCTGGACCACTAGATTGTAGTTGTCGCTGTTTCCGCCGGGCGTCTGAAGGATGAGCGTTACGTCGCCGACGGCTTCAAACGGCATCTGAGCGTTCACCTGGGTGGGAGACACGAACAGAATGGGCATCGGGAGCCCGTTGACGGTGAGACAACTGTTGGCAAGTGCCGTGGGCAACGGCATTTCCGCGCTGGCCAGGTTGACCGGGCTCAACTCGGTTCCGAATAATGTGATCAGTCCGCCGGGTGCGATGTTGGCGGAAAGATCGGCTGCGTTAACCACGGTGTTGATCTGTGGCGGCGCGACAGCGGCGTCGTAGTCCGGAGGGAGAATCGTGACACCGGAGACGGTCAGGTTGATGATCGCGCTCTGATCGGGAAGCGGCGCGAGTGTCCGCGTGAAGGCGGCATTCGTGGAACCGAGCAGCGGAGCTTCCACCATCGGGGTGGCCAAGCTTGCGGTATTGCTGGGGTTGGTCAGGTCCAGCCGTTCGATAATGCCTGGCGCAGTGCTCTGCGCGCCGGCGGTAGCAGGCGCGGCGGTGGTTCGAAATGCCGCTGGATCTACGAATGCAAATCCGGAGGCCGAACCGGTCCCGGCTTCAAACTGCGTAATCGGGACGCCCGAGGAATCGAGCAGGTTATTTCCCACCACGTAGAGGTTGAAGTTGGAAGCGGCGTAGGCGCCGGACAACGCGGTGAAGTCCTTGCGCGAGGTGGTGAACGTGCCACTAACGGCGTCGTACAACATCACAGTTCCGTCGGCGCCCGCCAGTAGAATCGATGAGCCATTGCTCGAAGCAGTCAATACCGAGTTTAGAGGAACGGAGTTAGTGTAGACCCCCAGACTCGGCAGCTGCGAACTGGTGTTGGTTATCAGACTGATGCTGTGAACGTTCGGGTTTCCACCTCCGGCGTCGCGCGTGACTGCCAGAATCGCATTCGATGAGGAAGCCACCGACTGGACATAGTCGCCGTTGAACATTTTGACAGGCGAAACGGCCTGCAAGGTATCCAGATCGAAGACGTACAAGTATTGGGAATTGTCACAACCTACCAGTAAGTATTGCTGGTCGAAAGTAATAGCCATTCCCTTGGGGGTATTGCCGGTACGAAGAGTTGCGATCTGAGTATTGTTCTTGGAATTGAACACCAGCACTTGGTTCATATCCTGGCGAAGAACGTAGTAGCGGGCGCGGTTGATATTCGGATCTGCGAGCAGGTCCACCAGCGTACCGGGAATGTCCACGAAGCTGCCGCGCTGATCCGGCTGGCGCGAATTGATGAGCACTCGCACGGGAGGTGGTACGTTCACCGCCTGGCCGGACTGGATCAGTAGAGACGCGGTCACTGTGCCCTGTTGATTCTGAAACACGTTGGGATCGACCGTCACTGTGACAGTAGCGGGGGTGACACCCGTCGCCGGGCTCACATTCAAGCCGTTGGTGTTGCTCGAAATGGAGAAAGCGGTGTTCCCGCCGCCTGGATTGACAACGGTCAGGGTCTGCGTGGCGACGTTGCGATTACAGAAGTTGCCGCGGAATACCAGGTCTGATTGGGTAGCCACTACCTGGGGAGCCTGCTTCAATGCGCCTACGGGCAGGACCATTACGCCGCTATCGGAAACCCCATACAAGACGGAGCCGTTGCTCGACAACACACTGGTGCCGCCGAAATTCTCAGGTAGATTGATCGTGTTAATGACGGCCAGGTTATCGGAGGCCACGATTTGCATGGTCGGCGCCGGAAGCGTCGTTCCCGGCGGCAGCATCTGGGCGTAAAGAACTTTGTGGGCAGAATCGATGGCCGTAGTGCCGACGTTGAGGGCCCCGGAAATATTGGCAAACTGCGAGATATTGTAGAAGTCGCTGTCCTTGAGGGTCCAGCCGGCCGTGAAATAGCTTCCATCATTGCTGATACTGATGGCGCGCGGCCCCAGGGCCGGGCTGGAAGTGTAGAGCCCAGAAGTCAGGGTTTGAGTCGCGACATCGTAGCGGAAGAGCAGCGTATCGCTGAATCCATAGATGACGGTGCCGTCTGCGGAGGCCCCTACCGTAGCGGCGACGATATTCGGCGGGAAGCTGGCCGGAGGCTGTGGTAGAGTCTTGGCGACGACGCCCGCGATGGTCGACAGTTCCTGGGTTGTTCCAGAGACCGGGTCGAGCAGCAGGAAGTCGGTGGTGGTCACCACCAAGGCCAAGCCGTCAATGCCGAAAGCCACGCCGAGCGGTGGACTGCCCAACGCAAAGGTTTGCTTGCCGGAGGTGGTGAGATCGATCACCGTCACCGCATTGGTCGACGAGGCCGGCGGCGCCGCATTGCCGAAATGCGTGACCACCAGGAAATGGCCGTCGGGAGAAAGGGCCAGCGAGCTGGGTTGAGCAGCTACGTTGATCGAGGTCTGGATCGCATAGTTGGATAGCGACATGACTTCGATGCGATTCGCGGTGAAATTCGCGATGTAGAGGACGCCTCGCGGTTCGTCGAGTGCCACGCCCGAGGCCTGTCCTCCAATCGACACCACCGTGCCAAAGGTTCCTCCCCATGCCGCGGCGGCAAACGCCGCGATGAGGGTGCTCTTCCACCAATAAGACTTGCTCAGCATAACAATTGACTCCCTGAAAACAAATTTCCAGCTTTCGCCGCCCATTCCACTACCCTGGAGCGCGTGAGCGGCCATTTCCGCGCCTTGATTCTCCTGACCAATTGCTTCTTAAGACAAATCCGCGCAAACGACGGAGCGCGGCGCCGAGCATTTTGAAATGCTTTGCGGCGCGCGCCGTCCGCTAAGCGCTCGTTGTCCTATTCCGTGCTCTTCTTGCGTCGCAAAACGATCAGCCCCAAAAACAGGACTGCGAGCACAGCGCAAACGATGCGAATCATCGAACTATCCATCGTTTTTTTCTCCTTTCCGGCAAAATAATCTCCGCTATATGTTATTCATCATCGGCAACAGTTGCCGCATGATGCGCATGACCACCGGCCCCACCGTCACGACAAACAAGGAGGGCAGAATGCAAAAAAAGATCGGAAAAACCAGCTTGACGCCCAGCTTGGCGGCCTTTTCCTCTGCGATTTGCCGCGCTTGAACTCGCATGTAATCGGAATGGGCCCGCAGACTTTGAGCCACGCCGGTGCCGAAACGGTCGGCCTGAATCAGTACGGCGACCAATTTCTTGAGGTCGTCGACTGCGGTCCGGTCCGCAAGATTGCGTAGCGCTTCGGCCCTGCGTTTGCCGGCCTTTAGTTCGAGGTTTACAATGGCGAGCTCCTCGGTAATCTCCGGATGGGCGTGCTCCAGCTCCTTAGCCACCTGTAAAATCGCTTGATCGAGTCCAAGCCCCGACTCCACGCAAACCACCAGCAAGTCGAGAGCATTGGCCAGCCCGCGATGGATCTGCTTCTGCCGCTTCTTCGCAACCATGCGAACGTACTCATTAGGGCCAAAGAAACCTATGGCGACTGCCGCAACCATGGCCGCGAACTTGTTGCTCGAGTCCATGGTGGAGTTGAGAAGCACAATTCCGGTGATTACCGGTACCAGAACTCCGAACAGCGCTTTGGCGCCGTACAGGACTTTGAGGGCGTTGGGATTCCGATAGCCGGCCCGGATGAGCCTGCGCTGCATGACCGTGACGTCTTTCGGTGAAGCCGGCACCAGGTTCCCCAGCCGCTTCACGATGTCGTGGAAGACCAGGCTGGGATGCTTCGGAGCGGTCTCGTGCTGGCTGATACCGGTGCCGGCCACGCGCTCCATGGCCTCTTTGGGTTTGACCCACAACTTCATTCCCGCGAGCGAAAGCGCGCCGGCGAGAAGCATAAAGAGCAGGCAGCTAAAAAGAAACATCATGGCTCAAACCTCAATCTTCACGATCTGCCGCATGATGAAGTAGCCAATCAGCTGCAACACGATGGCGCAGCCCAGCATTATGTTTCCGACGTCATCCAGGAAAAAGAACCGGACGTAGTCGGCATTCGCGTAGAACATGATGACGGCTACGCCAATGGGAATGCAGCTTAAAGCCGCGCCGGTCATGCGTCCGTGCGCGCTGATGGCCCGGATTTTTCCGCGCAGCTTGAAGCGCTCGCGGATCACGTAGGCCAACTTATCCAAAATCTCTGCCAGGTTGCCGCCGGTGCGCTTCTGCAGAAGGACGGCCGAGACGAAGAAGTGCACGTCCAAGGACGGCACGCGCTTAGCCAGCTTTTGCAACGCTACATCCAGAGGCAAGCCCAGGTTATGTTCTTCAAAGGTACGCCGGAACTCTCCCGACAGAGGCTCTTGAAATTCGCGGTGAATCATCTCGAGCGAGACCGAAAACGCATGGCCGGCACGCATCGAACGAGCCACGAACTCCAGGCTATCGGGGAAGAGTTCTTCGAACCGCCGCATACGCGCGGTGCGCTTGCGCATCACGTACAGCAACGGAAGACTTCCCGCTAACAGAGCAGGTAGGTAAGCAAACCTCTGGAACTGGCCAGGTAGCAGCACCCAGGCCAGCGCCCAGCCCGCCACACAGGCCACCAGGCAGGTATTCACTAGCCGATGGGTGCTCCATCGCATTCCAGCCTGCTCGAGCATTTCCTGAAACTTCGTCTGGAGTTGGTACCGTTTCAGCAGACGGGTGGCGAGCAGGCCGCCCTTTTCCTCAGTCTGAATCAAGGATGCATTCTGGCCGGTGGCCTTGGTTTTCTTGGCCTTATTGGTGCCAAGCAATCGGCTCTTGAGCTTGTCCAGGTCGGAATGGCGAAATGCGTTCGAACAAACCCACCAGATGACGAGTGCGCAAACCCAAATGGCGATGGCGATTATGACAAACATGGCTTCAAACCTCCAACACCTCGTCGAATAGATCGGCGCGCAGCCGGATTCCTGCCGCCAGCAGCTTTTCGTAGAACTTGGGACGAATGCCAGTAGCGGCAAAACGGCCCACCACGCGCCCGTCCGGATTCAAGCCGCGTTTTTCGAAGACAAAAATGTCCTGAAGCGTCACCACGTCGCCTTCCATGCCCGTGACCTCGGTGAGGTTGACTACCCGCCGGGTGCCGTCGCTCTGCCGTGAGGCCTGCACCAGAAGGTGGACGGCGCTGGCAATCTGTTGCCGGATGGAAGTCAATTGCATGTTGGAATTGGCCAGGGCGACCATTACTTCCAGTCTCGAAATGGCGTCGCGCGGGCTGTTGGCGTGGACGGTGGTGAGCGACCCGTCGTGGCCCGTGTTCATGGCCT
>PMUN01000016.1 GCA_003166875.1 Bryobacterales bacterium
AACTCGACATCGCCGGACCACGGGTAGTGGGTTTTCTGGGTTACTTTCAGACCTTGCCAGTTCACCTCCGAATCATGATAGAAGTTCACATAGAGGCCGTCCTTACCAGTCGAGTAGAAGTATCCAGGCAGCGACGCCAGAATGCGCTCCAGGTTCGGCGGACAGCAGGTGGTGTCGTACCACTCGTTGCGGATTTTCTCGCCATCGGAGGCCAGCGGATTCCGGTAGCAATACAGCGTTCCATCCAGCGACATTCCGGAATTGATGCCGTTGTAGAGCGCGCGCTCCATGATGTCGGCGTAGCGCGATTCGCCGCTTGCGGCCAGCATTCGGAAATTCCACAGCATGTTTCCGATGGCCGCGCAGCTTTCGGTGTACGCTTGCGAGTTCGGCAGCTCGTAGGGATCGCCAAAAGCTTCGCCGTCGGAGCGTGAGCCCACGCCACCAGTGATGTACATTTTGCGATTGGTCAAATCGGCCCACAGCGTGTCGAGCGTTTTACGATACAGCGGATCGCCGGTCTCGAGATAATAATCTGTTGCGCCGCTGGATGCATACATCGCCCGCACCGCGTGGCCTTCGAAGATGGTCCGCGAGGTGAACGGAATGCCGCTGAACATGTAGCTCACCTGGGAGGGTTTCAGATGGAGGCGCTCGGTTTCGACACCGCTCAGCAGATATCCGGCAAGATTCAGATAAGCGCGGTTGCCGGTGGTCCGGTAAAGCTCTACTAGCGCCATCTCCAGTTCCGGATGGCCGGTGAGCAGCGGACGCTTTTCGGGACCGAAATTGGCTATGAGGTAATCGACGAAGCGGATGCCAATGTCGAGCAGCTTGCGGTCGCCGGTGGCTCGATAATACGCGACGCCCGCCTGCAGCAGATGGCCCAGACAATACAATTCGTGCGAGCGGTACATTTCTGTGAAGCGCAACGGGACTTTGTCGCCAACGTAGTTCGTGTTCAGATAGCCGCTGGGTTCTTGCGCGGCCCGTATGTCCTCGATTATTGCGTCGAGCGTCGCGCGCAGCTTGGGAACGTCGCCCGATTGCAGAACGAACGCGACGGCTTCCATCCATTTATAAAGGTCGGAATCAGTGTAGAGTGGTCCTTTGCGCGGGGCGTCTTTGCGGCCGGAGAGACGCCGGAAGTTGTCGACGATTCCGTGCGCCTCGAGCAACTCGAGCATGGTGGGAATGCTGCGCTCGACGTTCACTCGCCGGCGCTCCTGCCAGAATCCGGCGCCGAGCTTCACGGCGCGAATCGGGACCGGATGCATCACCGCGTGCGGCGAGTGATCCAGGTAGATAACACCTTGATCTCGCCAGTTGTCGGCGGCCGAGAGGCTGAGCGCGAACAGTAGGCAGGCTGCGAATTTGATCATTGAAAATATCCTAGAGTTTTGAGGTGTCGATAGACCAGGGACATCGGGAGTCCGACCACGTTGAAGTATCCGCCGTCGACGCGATCGATGAAGCGCGACGCGAGTCCCTGGATGGCGTAGGCGCCGGCCTTATCCATGGGCTCGCCGCTTTGGACGTAGGCCGCGAGTTCCTCTTCCGTGAGTTGGACGAAGTGGACACGGGTAGTAGCGCTGTCGACTATTTTTTGAGATTCGCGGCGAAGGCAAATGCCGGTGATTACCTCATGATCGCGGCCCGAGAGGAGACGGAGCATGCGCAGTGCGTCGGCGTGGTCGCGCGGCTTTTCGAGGATATGTTGATCGACCACCACGACGGTGTCGCCCGCGAGAATCGTTTCGCCAGCGTTCATAGGAACCGCGAACGCTTTTTGTTCGGCGAGCCGGCGGACATACGCGTCGGGAGATTCATCAGGCTCGCGTAGCTCGGGGACATTGGGAGCGCGGACAGTGAACGGGATACCCGCAGCGGCGAGGATTTGCCGCCTACGCGCGGAGGTAGATGCCAGAATCAGCACTCTTACACTGTATAGAAGAACCGGCGCGCAGGCGAAGGCGCTTCCCCCTGCCAACCAATTTTTTTCCTGCCGGCTGCCTGTGGCGCACGCACTCCTGCGTNNCACACTCGTGTGAACGCCTGGAATTCGGTCGCCACTGTCGGCCGAATGGGCTTCTAGATGTGAATGACAAGCGCGACCACCCCGCTGCAAAAGCCGCAAGCAGCTTTACCCGCTAAACGCCCTGCTCACCTCGCGCTCAGCGAGCATTCCTCAGGACGGCTGTCCCGCCAACGCCGCTGCAAGCATGTCCGCAACCGCGCCGGCACGACCCTCCAGAATCAATCTCATCGGAATCTGGTTGCCAAGATCAGGATGGGGACTGTGCAGCCATGTTCGAACATGCTCTTTGGATTGGAGGATCTCGGATAGCAGCGAAATCGTCAGCGCCACCGGCGCCAGCGGTTGCTGGAGCGAGTCCGCCGCAGGCACCTTGTGAATCGCCGCGATGCTTCTGCCAGTCGCAGCCGCCAAAGAGGAAAGGGAAATCCGTAGGTAGGCCGCGATGCGCCGTGCATCCAAACGCCCGCTCTTAGGTTCGTGCAGATCCGCGCAGACGTGCCGAGCGATGTGTTCCATCCGACTCTTCCTCCCAACCCGCCGGGCCTTTATGTGCCGCACCTCTCGATGAACTGCCTGATTCACGCTCGATATTTCCCTTTCACTTATCTTCTACTATTTTTCTACCAAGATTGGAGCCCGTCGTACAACCGCAAATGAACCGCCGCTCGACATCAGGCGCGATATTCTAAAAACGTATGGAAGTACAACTCACCCCCGACCAAAAGGCCTTCGTCCGCCAAGCCATCGAGACCGGTCGCCTTCAACATGAGGAAGACGCGGTAAAGGAAGCGCTTTCCTTATGGGAGGAACGCGAGCGCACTCGCGCGGAGATCCTTGCCGCAGTCGATGAGGCGGAAGCCTCGCTCGCCGGAGGTGAGGGGCGCACCATCACGCAGGAATCCATGCGCGAGCTCGCCGATCAGGTGAAGCAGCGCGGCCGCGCCCGCCTTGCCGCCGAGAGGACCGCTCCCCGCTGATAGGGCACGGAACCTCAAGCAAGGGCAAAACATTCTTGACTCAGTCGCCCGTGTGCGCGACGATGAAGGCTGGAGCGCCGCTATCTGAGAGCGCTAGCTGCAGTGCAGCTCGTCCGTTCGCTTTTTCGCTGATCCATACCTCAAGAGTAATCGCGTGACCGTTTTTACATCTTATTCCGATGAAGCTGGCGTACCGGATATGTCCGGGGAATTTGTAGTTGCTGGACACGTGGCCCCAGAGACGGAATGGCCGTATGTTGCGAGTGCGTGGCAGGAACGCGTCTTAGATGGACCTCCTAAGATTCCCTATTTTCACATGACGGAAATCAGGAATAAAGAATGGAGAAGTTCATACGGCCTCTCGTTCAATGATTCAGAAGAAAGAATATCCGAAGCTGTGAGGATCATGCAGAGCACCGGCTACATGACGGGCGTCATGTCTCTTATCAAACGCTCGGATTTAGCGGAAGTAGTCCAAAACCGCTTTAGGCGTGGAAAGCGCGTACCCCTGGGTCTCAACGAACCAGACTATTTTTGTTACCCGGCATACTTCCAGGCAATCGCTGAGCAGGTACACGGCCGATATCCAGAGGCAGATAGGATAGACTTCATAGTTTCCAGGAAACAAAAAGTAACCCATCACCTTAGAGAATTTCACGGAATAGTTAAGCGGCGAATCGAGCCTCACCTGGCTCAACTGATCGGCGATTTTATACCCGCCTCCATGGAGCTACAGTTGCCGCTCCAGTGCGCTGATCTCCTCTGTTGGTACTTTCAAAGGCACTATGCAAACACGATGGATAGGATAGATGAGGGCCGCTTTGCGATGCTCATTAACGATACCAACGGCACGGTCGTGGAGTGGGGCCGCGATTCTTTAGAGGACTTCGCAGATAAAGTGGCATCCGAGCTTAGTGCGGATTGATCGATGAATCAAAAGTATTTTCTCCGGCAAAGGGAGCTGGCCGCGCGCTCGCAACAGGCCAGAGGTCTGGTTTGCGGGTTTTGTCCCCAAACGCCGGCCACCGCGGGAATCACATTCCAGATCCGAATTTCTCCCGTTTCCCTTCAATAGTTTCCGCCCCCGCGGCGCTTCGATCCCTCCCAACCCCGTGTTACCCCAATAAGAGAAAGCACAAACCAATGACCAACTCCACAACCACGAACAACGGCACCAACCCCGAACCCACCCCCGACTCACGCGCCGAAATCAACCGCGCCAACTCACAGCACTCCACCGGCCCCCGCACCC
>PMUN01000460.1 GCA_003166875.1 Bryobacterales bacterium
GTCAGGATGCCGCCGGAATCGTTATCGACGTTGGCGGTGATCAGACCGGGGCCGATGACGGAGGCAAAGATCGCGATTTGGTAGCGAAATTTCTTGAGCACCAGGTTCCTCTTCGGCTCCTCTCATGTCTGAGTTTTGTGGGGCAGGATGGCATCCTGCGCGCGGGTTGTTAACCCGCGCCGTTTGCGCCGATTGCCAATCGGCGCGCAGGTTACCAACCTGCCCCACATGCTCACGCTGACCCTCTCACTTCTGCCTCAATAGGGAGATCACTTCGTCGGCCGTGATTGCGCCGGCTAGCTTGCCTGCCTCGTCCACAACCGGCAAAGCCAGCAGATTGTACTTGTCGAAAATTTCGGTAATGCGGTCCTGCTTTTCCTCGACGTCTACCTGCAGGAGTGGTTCGGACGCCAGGTCTTTGAGCGGCGTGGCGCCGGCGGCGACAAACAGTTTGGCCAGCGGCACGGCGGCCGTGAGGCGCCCGTCGGGATCCACCAGAAACAACGTATTCAGTGTTTCCAGGATCTCCTCATGGGCTTTCAACCCCTCGATTGCCTCAGCCACGGTAGCGCTTTCGGGCAGCGCGACGTATTCGGTATTCATCAATCCACCGGCGGAATTCTCGGCGAATTCCAGGAGTTCCTCAACCTCGGTCTTCGGCTCAGGCTCCATTTCTTCCAGAATGTCTTCGGAGGTCTGCTCCTCGAGCTCGGCCAGAGCGTCGGCCGCCTCGTGCGGCGCCATTTCTTCCACGATATCTGCGGCCTTCTCGGTTTCGAGCGATTCCAGAATGCTGGCCTGGATTTCCGGCTCAACTTCGGTGAGCGCCTCGGCTGCAACTTCACTGTCAATGGTTTCGAAAATCGCTTCCCGGTCGTCCGGACTCAAGTCTTCGACAATGTCGGCCAGGTCCGCCGGATGCATCCGCTCCAGAATCTCGTTGCTGACGTTCAATCGCAGCCGGCGCTGAGGATCAGCTTCGAGAATGCTGCAATGTTCCCAGCGCAGCGAGTGCGGAGGAATCACCATTTGCATCCGCCGCACCAGACGGCGCGGGACCACGCCCTGAGCCAGCCGCCGGAACATGCTGCGCATGCCGACATCCACTTCATCGATCTGCAAAAGATCGCCGTCTTCTTCGTGCTGGATCTTAAAAGTGACGTCAGTAACCCGAACTACCTTGCGTCCCTTGCCGTCGATAATCTGCTGATCCAGAAGATCGCGGACCAGGCGCAGCATGTATTCGTCGGAATGGTAGGGCGTCAGCAGTTCGTCTTTGAGGTAGATTCCATCGAGCGTTATGGAGCGAACCTGTTCGTGCTTTACGGTGAGCCAGGCCCAGCCGCCTCCCAGCAGAAAACGATCCACGCGGGAGGGATGGATCAGGGGAACAATCGCAGCGTCTTTGACGAAGCCTAAGCGGCGGCCCTTCAGGTCATAGACCTTGAGGCCCAACAGTTCGGTGAGGAAGAGAAGTTCATCCGCCATCGAGAATCGCCCGAATCCATAAATGTGTAAGCAAGGCGCTCGCCACGATTCTCGCTATTAAGCGGTCCGTTTTGGAATGCGCCTACATTTTCTTGCTACTCAATCCTTACTATGACGCAAAGGCGGTGGACGTGGCAACAAAAAAATCACGGATGTTCCCGGATAGTAGTGATCCAGGATTTTGCGGAACCCTACCCCCGCGGCAGCCATACTAGCGGCGCCCTTCTGGCACAGCCCTAGCTGATGACCCTCGACCACGCCGGGCGAATGACGGCGGCAGAAATCGCAGGGAACCGAGTAGTACGGGTAACCTGAGCGGGCATCCTCGAGCGAACGGGTCTGGCCGCCGCAGGACGCCGAATACAGGGCGGCGAGCGGTTTTCCGAGATAGGCGAGTACCAGGCCGCCGGTCTCGCGAGTAGCCTGAAATGCGTCCTGGGAGAGGGGCGGCCATTCGCGCAGAAACTGACAGTGAGTGGTGTCGCAGAAATCGAAACCATCGTGACGGGGGCCTGCCGCGGCAAAGTACGCACGAGCAACGACTGCCTGCGCTTTCAGTGCCTCCATGGGCGTGGATGGCGGCATCTCGGCTGCTACTACGGAAGCCACGGCAACTTCGCGATCCATGGCGACCACGGCGATCAGTTTGTGGTCGCCCGCTTGGACGGTCAGGATGCCGTGGAATTGCCGTTCGATCTTGCCGGGGATGCTCAAACGGAAATCCGTGTCGGAACCGTCCTGGGCCGACACGCGCACAGGCCCTGAAATGGTGAAGGTTTGGCGACCTTCCAGGATGATTCGTGCGTCCCCGGTGGTCACTAATAAGGCGCTCGAAACAGGCGACACGCGGAGTTCGGTGGGCCGGAACAGGCTGAACACGCCGATCCGTACAACTTCAGCGGATGCGGGCAGCACACAAAGCGCCACGAGCACCAATACCCGCTTGTACATGCATAGTGGGGCGGACCCCCGGTCCGCGCGGGTCCCCTTGGACCCGCCTTTTATGACGATCACGATTGCCACAGCATGCCGACGAGGGCGTCGGCAGCGGACCAGGGGGTCCGCCCCACATAGCTCCTCATCTTTCCGCACACCCACGCGGCCTGTGCGCCCGGGACTCCGTGCACTCGCACCAGCAAGTTGAATCGAGGTGCGTCGGTCGGGTAAAGCGCGATCACGTAGCCGTCGCCGCCCTCTTTGGATTCGTGAATACACGGTGCGGTCCCGGTCTTCACGTATGCTCCCCGGCCGACGCCGCGACCCGTACCCGATTGGGCCGAGAGCGCCATGCCCGCGAGCAGTACGCGGACGCCCGGATCTAACGATCTTGCGACCAGTTCCGAATATGCGCGAGCCATTGCGAAGGGAGAAATTCGCCAGCCGGATCCCAGGCCGATCAGTGTCGCGGCTTCAAATCCGGGATCCGGCGCGCTGAGCCCGAATCGTTGCACCACGGACCCCAGCGCCTCAGGCGCCACATCGCGGGCCAGCTCCAGAAAATAGGCATTGCACGAATGCTCGATGGCCGAGCTGATTTCCATGCGCCCGTGACCTTGCGGCAACCAACAATGGCCGGCCGCGCCCGCGCAAGTGAAAACAGGGAAGCGGAACGCGTGAGTCTCTCCATACGCGAGAGCCGTGAAAGGTTTCACCAACGATCCTACCGGGACAGTATCCATCGGATGCGCCCAACGCGAACAGATCTCGCGGCTCGCCCCGCAGTCCGTCAGAAGATAAGACAAGCGGGGATCGGGAAACGCGCGGTCGAGAGCAATGCCCGCCGATTGTTCGGGAAGCGAATCCGCACCGAGCGGCGCCGATACTGCGAGACCCAGGACAGCGCGCCGCGTCAGCATCATTTCAGCTTGTAGACTACGTTCTGTGTCACGATGGACCCGGTGTCGTGCACCACAATCGATTCCGATCCGATCCTGGACAGCGCCTGGCCCAGGCTCGCGATGTTGCCAGAGAAAAATGCGGGTTCGGGTGAATCTCCGGTGGTCTGTTTGGCGAGTGGGTTGTCGATCAGCCGCATCATCTTGATGAAGTTCGGCAGTTCCGCAGAGTGGCGATAGGCGGCAGCGTAGCGTGCGCCCGACGTGGATGGCGAATTCGCGGGTCCGGCCAGCATGGCTTCGAGCAGCTCTTTGCTGGTGGCGATCACGAGCGTTCGGCCGTGGGTCGCGAGCACCAGCGACTGCAAGCCATCGAGTTCGGAATATGAATTCGCGCCGGCTCCGCGATCCACCCAGTGCACGCCGATCTGATCTTCAGTCAGCATTGTTGCGAAGGCCGCCGTTACAGCATTCCGGACAGCCGCGGCATCCCAATCCGACGCCTCCAGCAATGCCACGCCGGATTCCGTACCGACGAACACGCCATCCTGCTGGACCCTGGTGGAACCAATATCCAACATCGCCTCGAGTGGAACAGCCTCAAGCAGTTTGCGAAGTTCACGCCCAGTGTCCGGCACTCCGGTATCCAGTGGCGGCTCATCGATCCTGATTTCGAGTTCGGATTCATCGCCTACTGCGCCACCATCCAAGGCCACCACCGGCGCGGTCTTAGAGGCGATCTGGGTTTCCGGATGCGGGTTGAGAATCTTCCGTCGAAGCAACTCGAAAGCTGTTTGAGCCGATGGCGACGCCCAGGCTCGATACACGCTGGCGTTAGCGGGCGCCATGCGCAGCACTTCGCCGACAGCCGCCTCGTTCCAAGCGGGAGCGATTTCCGCGGTCCGCAGCAGGATTCGGGCTTCGTGCAACTCGCCTGGCGCGCGGCCTGCATCCGCAATCGCCGCGGCATATTGCCCCAGTTCAGTGATGTTCTGCTGTATCCAGTACGAACGGAAATGAGGGCTTCGCGTCAATTTGTCGAGATTCATCACCATCCGCAATTCGCTAGCCGACTTGGCTGCGTGCACTGATTCGTCGAACCACTGCTCGCCCGCTACGGACGAGCCGGCTTGCCCCGCAATCAATGCCAGAGCCCCTGCGAGAACATCTTCACGCGTGGCAAGCACGACATAATCCTTAGCCGCCGCGAAAGCCGCGACACGCTTCGACGCAGGATCAGTCTTGATGTAGTAGTCGATCCCGGATGATTGTCTGGGCTGATAGTTTCCGCGCGTCTTCCACAGCGCGCCGTCCGCAAACCGGTCCGAGGATAATCGCGTGATGTAAAGGAACTCCAGCTTGCCGATGTCGTAAATCGCCAGCGCCGACTGGCTGCCCGCCACATTCGCCAGCAGATCCATGTCCGGCGGCACGCCGGCGGCAGTAGCAAACTCAGTCTGTGCCTGTTGCAGTTTTAGATACAAACGCGAGCGCGAGAATACCTGGAAGTTATCGGCCTCAAGCCACAGCCGCTTTTCTTCCGACCCTTTCCAGTCCGTCAACAAGGCGCCGAAATCCTTGGCCTCGATATAAAGCGAAGGTCCGGCGGGGACCAGGCGAGACAGTTCCGGCGGCGTGCTGGCGGGCGTCTGGGCGAAGATCCAAACCAGCAGCACCAGGCTGGCAAAAACAACCGCGATTGTCACCGGCCGCTTCATTGTCCGCCTCCAAGCCGAGGCCGCACCGCGTGATCCTGCTCGAGATTCTGCGTAATCAACGGCTGCCGTTGGCGATTCGCGCGCTGGCGTTCCAATTGCGCCTGCAGCGAATCTAGATGCGTCTTCGATTGGGCATCCGCTGGATCGAGTAGGAGCGCCATTCGATAACAGAAACCCGCCTCGTTCAGCATGTTCAACTTTGCATAGGAATCGGCCAGTTCGCGGGCGATTACCGCACGCCGTGCAGGATCGAGCACGGCCGGCGTTCTCGCAGCCCGGCCGTACTGGATGGGTTGGCCGAGGAACTGTTGTGTGTAGTATTGGTTCTGATCCTGATTCTCTACCTCCGCTCCCTCCCCATTCTGGGCGCTCGAGATGATCATGCCTCCGCGCAGGATCAAGGGGTGAAGAGTCGAGATCGCGGTTTGATACCGCTTGGCTGCGTATGTCAAATCAAACAGCGATAGCTTGGGTTCATCCGCGTTGGGATCAATCGATACGGCGCCCTCGAGTAGCCGGATCTTGACGGCGAAATCGCTCGATTGCGCAGCCGCAGCCAATCGCGCGTAGTAAAAATACGGCTTTTCAGCGCTAGTTGTGGGAATTGGCGAAGAGTCCGAAAGCAGGTTCAACTCAACGCTCGCCGTCGTTAGCGCCGGGACTGCCTTCGATTCGCCCAGGAACCGTGCCGCGGCAACGCGTGTTTCGTACGGTGCATCGTTCGATTCCGCGGTAGCGCGCAGCATCCGGACGCCCTGTTCGCGATCTTTTCCGGTGGAGACCAGCAGCTTGCCTAACTGAGCTTTCGCTGCGAAATCCCACGGCACCGCGCGAACACGATCAGTTAGGAACGGCAGCGCCTCTGCGGGATGCCCGGCTTTGCTTAACAGCTCAGCCGCGTCCGCCATATTCTCGAACGGTTCGCCCACGACAAGCGTCATCCGATGAAGCAGCGCGACGACGGTGTTTGTATCGCCTTGCTCCAAACGGATTTCGGCCAGCCCAAGAAAAGTGGCGGCGGAGAATTGGAACGATTCAATCTGCCGACTGTAAACGAACTCCAGGACCTGCCGCGCCGCAGCGTTCTCGCCCTTCTGCTTCAAATCGGTGGCAACATTCTGCAAGCTCTCGAGCGGGCGCATGGACGCGTCTTCCTTTGCGTAACGCTCCAGCAGAGCCTTCAAAGTCCCGGCCTGAGCCGCGATGCGGACTTCGAGAATCTCCACCTCGCCCATTCGCATTTTTCTTGCATCTTGTGGAATATCCGCCAGCGCGCGCTCGGCGGACTGGGTCTGCTTATGATCGATCAGGTACGCCACCCATTCCAGCTGCCTGTTTCGCAGTTCGGTTTCCGCCCAACCTCGAGCCTCGCCATACGTGTTATCCAGCTTCTGTTTCGCGCCTTGGATCAGTGCCGCGTAAACGGCCGGCCGCTGCTCTTCCGGAATCCAGCTCTGCTTCACGATGCTCCCGAGGAATTCGGCGGGATCCGGAGCGCTCTTCGCCAAATCGACAATCCAGGCGACACCGCTAGCCTTATCGCCCGCGGCTTTCAAAGCAGCACGAAGCAAAACATCCACCTGATAGCTTCCGTTGCGGTGGACGTAGGTCCGCAGGACGCGATCCGCTTCCGGACGCACCGCTTCGAATACATTGCACTGTCCAATGTCTTCGAGCGTGGCAGCGAGCGATCGCCAGAAATCTTCGCGGATGCGAGCGTCTTCTTGCCGGGCGAATGCCTGGAGGGCCGTCTTGAATTCGCGCGTGGCTTCGTCGTGTTTATTTTGCTGCCAGTAAATAAGCGCTAGGCGATCGTGCACGTCGGCGCGTTTCGAATCCAACTGCAGTGCATTGCCGAAGTCCACCAGGGCGCGCTCAGGCTTCGCCGATTCACGATAATATTCGGCCAGCGTGAAGTAGGCATCCGCGTGGCCGGGCGTGGCTTCAAGCGCGGAAGGCAGATAATCTTCAGGATCGCCCTGCTTGATTACATCCAGATATTCGCCATAACGCGAGCCATAATAGAACCACAGATCGCCCGCGAGTTGAAGGTCGCGGTCCACGGTTTTGCCCACGCGTTCTCCGATTGTTCCAGTGCCCAGCGCGTCCCGGAATGCTGTGTTCACCTGCGGCGCGGGACTCGCAAAATAAAGTCCAGCCAGGCCCGTGTATGCACGGTTCCAAATCGGTGACTGGCTAGCACCGCGCGCTGCGATCACTTCGAACGCCCTGGTGGGGCTGAAATTGTCGAGGGCGTAGCTGGCAAAATGATTTCGAACGTCGACGGACTTATCGGACTTCGCTACCGTTAGAAATCTCTGCGGCGTTGTGCTCAGAAGATCCGCATAGCGCGTGATCAGCTCGCCAGACAGCTGGCCCCGTTGATCCAATTGATTCAGTAGCCGCAATTCAGCAGCTGTATCGCCTGCCAGCCGGTAGTTCTCCGCGGCCTGCGACAAAAGCGCATCCCGACTGCCCTCCGGCGGGAAGATCTTCCAGTACGCCTCAAGCTGCCGCGCCAGTTCGGCATACCGCAAGCGGCGCTGCTGAATCTCGACCAGCGCTTGCGTGGGGCCACCGGGGCTCACTGTCAAAAGTTGGTTCTGCCACTCCGCTTTGAGGTCGGCCAATCCGGCACTCTCCGCGGCCGGCATGAGTGCCGCGATTCCTTCTGCAGTGGCTTTCCCGAGCTTGCCGCGTAGAAACGTCGCGAAGGCTTGTTTTTCCTCTGGAGTGAAGTAGGTCGCCGCTGCTGTCCCCATCGGGACCGGATTTGCGAGCGTTGTATCTGTTTTGTCATAGGCGCGCACGCGAGTCATCAAACGTGCATAAAGCTGAGCACCAGACGGGAAGTCGTTCGCGAGATCATTTCCCGCAGCGGATGCACCCTTTTCGGCAAAGTCGCGCGCTTCGGCCACCAGGCCCCAGGCCTCCAGCTTTTCAGCCATCGCGAAGAAGACCTCCGGACGCTCGGGGCGCCCTTCCATCAGGGCCCGCCGCAATGCTGTTACTGCCTCATCATTACGACCCTGGCGCGCCCGAATCTCCGCCAGCTTTTCCATCCACTGGGAGTTGTGGTAATTCAAATCGTAGAGTTTTGAATAGGTGGCCGCAGCGTCATCGAAATTGAGCAGCCGTTCTTCGAGCGACGCACGGGCAGTGTACAAGTCGATACGATCTGGCCGGACTTCCGAAGCGCGCCGGTATTCCGCAATCGCTTCGGGAAAATTTTCGAGAGCGGTCTGGATGTGCGCCAGCGTCATCGGCCAGCGGTAATCCTTGGGCGAATCTTTTTCTGTCTTGGCGTAATAGGCGGTCAATTGTTTCGCGCGGCCGTGGCTTGCGGCATAGAGTGATGCCTCGCGAACCAGCGGCTCGTCATCCGCGTAGCGGTTGACGATCTCGATGTATTGATCCATCGCGCCGGTGTAATCTTTCAACCGCGTGAGGACGGGAATCAGGCCGCGGCGCAACCCCGCCACTTTCTCCGTGCGATCCGCGGCAGAAATCGGTGCACTCGATATTTCCTTCAGTTTGGTGTTGTAGAGATCGCGCAAGCCGGCATCGTTCCCCTCCCGCGCATACGTGTCGCCGGTGGCGGCCAGATATTCGGAGTTGAAGGGATCGTCTTTCGCCAAGCCCGCAAGCAGCGTTCGGGCGCGCTCGAAATCGCCGGCGTCCGTTGCCTTGCGCGCCGCTTCGAACGTGAATTGCTTTCGATACGATGGCTGGGCCGCGGCGGCGGCTTCGATGAGCACGTCGATGGCCTGTTTCTCACTCTTGTTGCGCCAATAAAAATCCACCGTGGCGCGTACCACGCCCAGGATGGTTGGGTTTTCCTTGTAAAGCTCCGCAACCATTTGTTTGGCGCTCGCGACTTCGTTCCGGCCCTCGTAGAACCGAACCAACACAATCCGCTCGTGCATGCGCTCCACTGGATCGGTGAGAAGCGCGATCTGGCGCCGGATGGTATGTTCCTGCACCTTGTCGAAGCTGTTTTGAATGGCGGTTTGCTCCAGGTAGGCGACCAGTTCGAGCGACCCGGCCTGATCCGCCAGCTCCAGCAGGAACTGCTCCAGATCCTTCCGTCGATTCTCGGCCGCCAACAAAGCTGTGCGCAACGACACAGCATTAATGCCTGGATTCGCGCCCGAGACCTGCTGCACGGTAAGCTGCTCGATGTAATCGCGATCGCGGCTCCTCTGCGCGAGCTGAATCAAACGTGCTTTGGCCTGCGAGTTTTCGGGCGTCGCCAGCGCGCCCTTGGCATATTCGGCGAGAGCGCGTTTGTAATCGCGCTGGTTTTCATAGATTGCTCCGGCTTCGTAAGCGTAGAGTGCCGGATCCGCCAGCTTCTTGCGTCCTTCGCCTAACAGACGCAGGGCATCGTCGTAACGGAAATAATCCCAGAAAATAGTGGCGGCTTCGAGATACCCGTTCGGCGCGCCGGGTTGGATCTGCGGGATATGATCCCACACGGGTTTTGCGCGCGAGAATAACTCACGATCCGCGTAGATTTCGCCTAAGCGCGTGAGAGCGGCATTGTCGCGCGGCGTGGCCAGAGTCAAGTTCCGTTCGATTCCGGCTGCTATCCGGATGTTATGAATGTCGCCCGGCGCGTCATACGTGGCGAGCGAGCGGAAGATAGACGCCGCGCGATTCACACGTTCCGCATCCGCCGGAAAATCCGCTGCTGACGCTTGCATCACCGGTGCCGCCTCTTCGAAATGCGATTTCCAGGCGCTGGCTTCGCCGACAAACTGCTGGGTGCCGGAATTCGCGGGCGAGGCGTTCTTAATTGCTGCGAGTTCAGCATCCAACCTCCCGGTGGCCGAGAGATGCTCAAAGAATTGATCGCGCAGGTCGCTCGAGTAGAACCAATATTTCCGTAACAGCGCGTCGGAGGCGGCCGCATCGGTTGTTCCACGCTGCGAATAGGCAATCAACAGATTGCGCACGAACGCCAGGTCGTGGGGGAATCGCTGGTGAGCGTACAAATTGACCTGCCGGTAGAGCGCTGGCGCAAGCGTTTGCCCACTAGTGATCTCGCGAATGTAAGCCTCCAGTTCTATCCCTGAGAAAATCTTCACCACGTCCTGCGTTAGTTGATCGAACTGGGCCGTTCGCTTCTGCCTCAGATACCAGCGCGCCAGCTTCTGGGTCCAACCGTGGTCGGAGAATTGCGCCATGGCGCGGCGATAGACCTGCTCCACATCGTCGCCCATCCGGTTTTCTTCGAGAAACGCGGCTAACCTTTCGTACAAGCCGGGATCGTTCGGGTTGCGGTCTAACTCGCGGCGATAGAGAGCCAGGGCGTCCCGCAGACGCTTCAAAGAAACCAGGCGCGAAATGTAGCGATCCAGAACGCGCGCATATTCCGGCGACCGCGCGGGCTGAGCCTGGGCGGCGTTTTCAGATGGAGGCACCGCGGTCTCCGGCACCGGCGCTTCGCCGATTGGCACACCGTCCGCGGCTGCCGAGAGCTCCTTTAACAGATCATCGTAAAGAGCAAATTCCTGCGCCGCCTGGTTCGTGCGCGCATACGCATCGGCCGTCGCCATGGCCACCTGAGTTCGTTCGGCCGCCTTCGGGAACCCAGCCAGAAACTCGCGCCCGGCGCGAATCACTCCGTCGTTGTCCCCGTACGTCGCGTAGGCATCAATCAGCCGTGCATGCAATCTAGGCCGTTCCGTGGACGCGGCAAACCGGGAATCGAACTGTCGCACGAGTTCGGCGGCCTTGGCGCGATGAAAGTAAGCCACGCTGGCGCTGTCTTCGGTTGCAAAGTGACTCTCCGGCGAATTCGAGTTGAGCAGCAGCGACAGAATGCCGTTCAGAAATCCAGGGCCGGAGTCAAGTTGCGCGATGTCGCTATAGAGAGCCAGGTCGCTCGCGCCGAACCGGATGGGCTGTTCGGGAACGCTCAAAAGCAAGTTCGCGATGCCGGCGAGCGCCTTCTCCTGAGCAGCGGCATCGGCGCCTGGAACACTATACAGTGCGTAATAGCTCCGGGCGGCTTCGTCGTAGTTGCTGACGCCCTCAAACAATTGCGAGAGAGTGAGCAACTCGTCCGCGGCCCAGGCTGACCTCTGCGATTCCTTCCGCAGCCGGTATTCTATGAGCGCGCGCTGCGCGGCCGCGAGGTTGCCCTGTTGCTGGTAATAATAAAACACCCGCGCGGCCGCGCCTAGGTCCGTGGGCTTGGCCGTTACTTGTGCACGCGCTTCCTGCAGGTAACGACGCAGCCCGTGCGCTTCCTTGAGCAGATCGAAATAGCTTTTCACTAACTCGGGCGGCCAAAGCGGGCGGAAACTCTGGTCGTAAATTGTGATTGCATCTTCCAGCGCGCCGCGCTTCCATCCGACCGCCGCAGTGGCTTGAATCGGATAAGTGTCATCGGCGGGGAATGCCTTGCGATAATCGGCGATCAGTTTCTCCGCTTCGTCGAACTGTTTCTGGCCGTTGAGGTAATCGAAGAATTGGTGGTAAATCGATGGTTCGTTCGGGTAGCGCGCGATCCAAGCCCGATATGCATTCACCCTGAATTCGCCTGGCAACGCCTGCTCATGGATGACGGCGAGCATTCGTTCGAACGCCTTCCATGACTGTTGATGGGAAGGCGATGTCAGGCGCTCTGCGGCAGGTGATGGCGCTTTCCCGATCGACTCCAGGACGGCGATTTCATCCTTCGGGCGGATGCGCCGATCATAGAAATCCGCGAGATCCTGAAGTTGCGCGGACTTTTTCCAATCGATCTCGGCGGCCTTGAAATCAAGCTGCAGTTCTTCTTCACGGGCACGCAGGGCATAGAGGTCGGCCTCCGACGGAGAGGCAGCGATCAGCTTGCTCAGCTCCGCACGTGTCTCTTTGGGCGGACGGCGAATTTCGACGGCCCCCGCCGGTAAAGTAACGGCGCGGAAGAACACCGCCTCTAACGGGCTGGGAGAAGCAATGTCCTGAACCCACCGCGCAAGCTCGGCACGACCCGCGATGCATGCGGCTACTAACACCAACAAAGGCAAACTATGGCGCCACTTCAATGTGCACCTCCCGGCTGCCGATATTGTGCGCAAAGTCCTCGGCCGTCACGGTCACGACATATTTCCCAGGCGCGAGGTACTCAGGAATCAGCATTTCACCCGTGTTGGACGCCATCTCCGGATTCCATCGCAAGTAAACTGGCTGCGCTCCGTACATCCTGGCCACTACAGTTCTCGTAGTTTCGGAAGCGCTCACGCGCAGACGCATCGCCTCGCCCCGGTGAAACAATTGCTTGTCGAGCTTTACTCGCACCAGCGGCGGCTTGCTTGCGATCACGAACGTCTTCGCTTCGCGATATACGTGACCCAAACGGTCGCGCAGAATCAATCGCACGCGGTAGGATCCGTCTTCGAGATCTGCGGGAGCAAGAAACCGCGTCTGCCACGCGTCTTCATCCTTGAGGAATCGCAACGCCTTCACAGGTCCGAACGGAAACAGCGCCGTGACGGAAACAATGGATGGATCGGTTTTAACGCGCAGTACAGGATCACCCGGACGAATCAAGCGCGGCCGCAGTAACGATCGCGGCGCCGCGAGAAACGACGTGTATGGCGTCACGAACTTGTACTTGCGCGCCAGGCGTATGATCTCGTCGATGCTAGCTTGGTCCTCGCCTTCGCGCTCGATTTTTTCGAGCAGTGCATCCACGCGCGCTTTGGCCCACATGCGTGGCAATTCGGGATGCTTGGTCTCGACGGCCGGAAGGGCGGCGGTTGCGCGCACGCCTTTAGCCGTGAAATCCACTTTGGGCATCGCGCGTTTGTATTCACCTACCCAGTTCTTCACCGAACCTGGAAACGTGCTGTCTTCGAGCGGATACACCAGGCTGATACTCGAGGCAGGCGCAGCGGCAAGTTGCAACCCCTGCACCGGCTGCTGGCCGATCTTCGCCAGAAACGCCTTCAGCTTGAAATCCGCCGGCTCGGTGGAGCGCACCCATTCCAGTACGCCATCGTTGCGCGCCAGCATTCGAAGTAACGGCATGTTGGCGTCGTCGCCCACCGCGTACACGTAAGTATGCGGGCGCTGGCCGGCGGGTTTCTGCTTCCATTTCGCCGCGTACCAGGCTGCCAGCTTGCCATTCTGGATGATGCCTCGGGTGGCTTCGCCATCGCTCAACAGAACCACATACGTATCGGCCGCGGATTGCTTCAGAGCCGCATCAAACGCCTTCTCCAGATCCGTGCCTCCACGCAACCGGCTGGAGCGGACCATCGCCAGCGCCTTCTCGACTTGATCGGGAGTGGCGGGTCCGGGCGTCGGAGTAAACACTGACACGTCGGTATTGAAGAGCAACAGGTTGAATTTATCTGAGGGCTTCAAAGAATGCAGCAAGCTCTCCAACGCTTGAAAGTTGCGATCCAGTTTCTCCCACTGCATCGACAGTGAGTTGTCGAAAAGAGCGATCACCGTTTTAGCAGGACCAGCAGCTTCGCTGGGTTTCGCACCGTTCGCTATCATCAAGGACGCTTCGAAGAAACCCGGTTCCCTCGTAGTAGGCGGCAGCGTAGCCGGAACGCCAGGTGAGGTGTCGGCAACATCTGGCGGAGGCGGCGCAGGGTCGCGATGCGTCAGGATCTCCAGATGATCTCCGGTAGAAGACTCCAGCACATACTTCACCGCAAAATCCTCCGACAACGCTACGTTGCGGCCCTCGAAATCCGCTTTCACGTGATGCGGCGTGCGGTCTCGTATCTGCATCGGATACTGTTTGCTAACAATTTGAAAGTCGCGTAGCGCGTGCGCCGAATCCAGCTCCAACCTAATCCAAAGATGCCCGGCGGTCTGTGCGCGATACGCGTCCGGCCGCAGCGGAACTGCCAGCATCGATTCCAATCGCTCCACCGGAATGTCTTGCTGATATTCCATCTCCATGCGCTTGGTTCCGAAAGCATGAATGGGCACGATGCGTGCGCTGAACACCGCGCTGCGGCTCGATTCGTCCAGATCACGCTCGCCCTGTTGCAGCAGGCCCGGATCGATGGCCTGCATCTTGGCCTGCTGATAAATCTCTTCAGCGCGGCGGCGCTCCAGGATCACGCCAGGAATGCGAGTGACGTCGTCCCACACGGCAAAATCAGATACGATCGCGCCACCGGGCAAGGCGAAGATATAGGTGCCCTCCAGGGTCATGGGCCGGTGGTTCGCGAAAATCTGTCGCGTCGATACGCGCGCATGTCCATTGTCGATGTGGATATCGATGGTCATCTCTTCGAGAGATAGCCACGCGGGATCGGGCTCCTTTTTATCGCCAGGAAGCAGCACTCCAGCATCGCCCCAAGCCAGGCGCGCCAGAAATATTATTGGGAGCAGTGCTCTCATTGCCCCGCTACTCATTGCCCCGCCAGCTCTTTCTCGACAATGCGGACCAAGCCGTTGTCGGCGCCTATATAGAGGTAGCCATTGGCGCGTGCGATCGCCGTCACATTCAAAGAGGGCAACCCGGCCGTGTGCAGCGTCCATCGTCCGGAGCCGCGATTGTAGATCGCCAACCCTTCGCCCAGCGTTCCAGCGTACACGGCGCGATCGGTCGCGAGCATTGCATTCGGATTGATTACCGCCGGCCATCGCCAATCGGCGAATGTCGACCAATGGCCGGTTGAATCCAGCTTCAAAACGCCTGCGCCATAGGTTCCGATGAACCAGTCGTCGCCCGTCCGAACAATGGCCGTGATCCAATTGTGTTTGAGACCGGAATTGGCAGTGGTGAAGCTAGCGCTGACGAATCCGGAATCCAGGATAGAAAGCCCACCCAGCGTACCGGCGAGAATGCGCGATCCGTATGACGCCAGCGCGTACACGTGGTTGTTCACCAAGCCGTGGAATGCGTAGAGGCTGCTGGTTCCGGAAGCATCGATGGTGGTGATCCCGGCCGGAGTGGCGGCCGTGATGCTGGGCGAGCGGCTGTCGCCGCGCAACAGCACGTCCGTTACCTGGTTCGCGATCAAACCATCCGCTTTACTCAGCACCTGCGTTTCATGCGCAGCGGCATCGAACAGGACCAGTCCGTTCGCGGTGGCCACGGCGCTCAGGCCGCCGTCTTCTGAATGCACGATCCGGTTGATGCAAAAGACATGCTCATCTTCGATGTGCGTGGCTCGTTCGAAACCCGCATCTAGGACATCCAGCCCGCGATCGAAATAGCCAGTCCACAGACGCCCGGCGCGATCCACATCCAGAGCGGAAATATTGCTATCGGCAAGCACCGCGCCAGGCATGTCCAAAGCTTTTCTGAATTCGCCGCCTTGCAGCGCTTGCTCATACAGACCGCCGCGCGCGAGCGCATACGTCTGCCCATCCAACACCAAAAGCCGTTCCACTTCGAGAAGCGCGCCTTGCTCGGTAACGTTACGCCTACGTGGCGTCTGAGCAGCCAGCGACGCCGTGACCACGCCTTCGTCCAAAGTCCCCACCTCGAGCGATTCGTTCTTGACGAGAAGCGTTTTCGCGAAGAAGCCGCTGGCCAGCACGCGAGTGAATCGGCCATCCTTAAACTCGGCGACTCCGAGCGCGGTGCCCGCATAGGCGCTGCTCCCGTTGACCGCGAGCGACAAAACTCGGGGATCCGGAAGCCCTTCGCCTTCCGAGAAATGATCCAACTGGCCGGCGTGCCAGCGGAAGACTCCGCGGCTGATGGTGCCCACCCAAAGATCCGGCTCCGATCCGGCCAGCGCTGTCACTTCGAAATCGGCGAGGGCGGGATGGTAGCGAGCCAGCGCTCTCCCATCCCAAACCAGCACGCCGTTCTTTTCCGTGCCGAGCAGAACGCGGCCGCTCGCAAGCGGCAGCACGGCGGTAAGATTTCGCGAAGCCTGCTCATCCGGGCGAATCTCGACGAACTGCCGGCCATCGAAGACTAGCAGACCTTCACCCGCGGTTGCGATCCAGAGGTTTTGCGGTCCCGCAGCCATCGCGACTAGAGGCGCAGGTGGCAACTCGAGGCCAGGCCGATATCGCCCGGCCAGCGAGCCGTTAGTCTCATACACCAACAATCCTGACGGACCGCACATATAGAACCGGCCGCGAAAAAGTGCAGCATCGCGAAATTGGGCGGGTGAGCTGATGGATTCAAAGCCCGCCGGAAGTGGCCGGTCGAGCGAAATGACGCGGAATGCCACCAGTCCCGATTGCGCGACTCCCGCCTCGGCTGCTTTGAGGCTGCGGGAAACTTTCCAAAGCGTCGCGGCCAGCAGCCAGATTCCACAAATGCCGGCTAAAACGGCAATACCAACCACGATTTTGCGTTTGGAAATCGTCCGTATGAGCACTGTCATCACTATATTGGAACGCACGGAGAATTCCAAACGGATTTGATTGATGTTTTGGATTGATTAGTGGATGGGAGTGTCTATTGCGTGACACGCGAACGTGTCTAGGGCGCACATGTAATGCACCGACTCCCTTACGGTCGCGGTTCGGAAAGATGCGTTACCGAACCGCGACCGTGAGGGAGTCGGTGCTTTCGTGTTACTCGTGGCGCAACGCGATCACGGGGTCCACCATGGCCGCACGGCAGGCCGGCAGAAAACTCGCCAGCGTGGCCACGCCGATCAAAATCAACGGACCCACGGCGAAGGTCACAACATCGGTTGCCTTGACCGCAAACAGCAGGCTCGAGAGCAGTCGCGTCGCGAACAGTGCGCCAGCGACGCCCAAAACGGTCCCCGCGAGCGCCAGCCGCAGACCTTGCGCCACCACTTGGCCGATCACATTCCCCCGCCCTGCGCCCAGCGCCATTCGAATCCCGATCTCCTGGGTGCGCTGCGCTACCGAATACGCGATCACGCCATAGATGCCGATGGCGGCCAGCAGCAGCGCGCATAGCGCGAAGCCACCGACCAACAGTGTGCGAAATCGTGGACCAACGACGGACGCTCCCAGGGCCTCTTCAAGGGTGACCACATCGCTTATCACCGTATCGGGGTCCAGCGCGCGAATTTCCCGGCGAAGAGCGGGAGCGAGAGCGGCGGCTGGGCCATTCGACCGCACCACTAAATTCGTGCGCTGGTAGTACAACGTTTGCGCATAGGGCTGGTAGTAGGCGTCCGCAGCTACATCGTCCAATCCGGTATAACGCACGCCTCCCACCACGCCCACGATTTCCATGAAGGGCGTGTCGTGCAGTTCCGGACCGCTCGCCTTCAATCGCCGCCCAATCGGATTGTCATTCGGAAAGTAGCGGCGCGCCAGGGATTCGCTGATGATCACCACTGGTGGCGCGTCCCCGTTGTCATGCTCGGTGAAGAATCGGCCGCGAATGAGCGGGACTCCGAGCGCGCGAAAATAATCCGGGCTCACAATGGGACAGGTTACGGCCGGGTTGATGTCGCCCGGCGCAAGCTGCTGCCCCTGAATCACGAAAGTATCGTAGTCGTACTGCCGGTCCGGCGGAAGGCTGTCGGAGATAGCCGCATAGGCCACTCCCGGCGTCGTTTGCGCGCGCTCCAGCACGCGCTTATAAAAAGGGATGATCTGGTCGGAGTTGCGGTATTTCGACGGGATCGGTGAGATTTTCATTGACAAGACGCTTTCGGGCGGTGCCTGCGCGCCCGAGTGCACCTGCCCCAACAACACGAAACTTCGGACCAGCAATCCGGCGCTAGTCACCAGGACCAACGCCAGCGCCAGTTCGCCCATCACCAGGACGGCCTGCAGACGGCGGCGGCCTGTGCCGGCCGTTCCGCCGCGGCCACCTTCGCGAAGCGAGGACGCAGGCCGGTCACGTCCACTCTGGAATGCGGGCGCTAATCCAAATAAAATGCCGGTTGCCACAGAAACTAAAAGAGCAAATGCGAGTGCCAGCCCATCCAGCCGAACGTCCTCAATGCGCGGAAGATTGCCGGGATTCCAGGCTCGCAGCGCGGCGATACCCAGGTAAGCCAGCACGCAGCCCGCGGCCCCGCCCATAACCGACAGCAGCAAGCTCTCAGTCAGAAGTTGGCGGATCAACCGGCCGCTACTCGCGCCCAGGCTGGCACGCAGCGCGATTTCCCGTTCGCGTACCGTGGCTCGCGCCAGTAGCAGACACGCCACATTTGCCGCCGCGATGGCCAGCAATACGAAGACAGCGCCCAGAAACGCCAGAAATGCCACGCGCACATTCCCGGCAATCTCATCGCGCAACGGCGCCACCGGCATGGTCATGTGGTGATATTCCATAGGATGTTCCTGCTCGATCTGGCGCGCAATACCGTTCGTTTCCATTTGCGCCTGGNNGTGCACGGAACGCCATTCAAATTCAATTTGCGGCCCAGAATTCCCGGATCGGCGGCCAACGAGGTCCGCCACCAGTTCTCACTCACTACAACAACGCCACTGGCATTAGCAGCATCTTCGCCCGGAAGAAAGCCCCGTCCCATGAGCGGCTGCACTCGAAGCGCGGAGAAAAATCCCGCGGTTGCAGAGACGCCCTGCACCCGATCCGGTTCCTTCCCGCCCGTCACATCGAACGCGTCCGGCCGGAACAACTCCGCACTCTCGAAAGCGTGGTTGCCCTTCTTCCAATCCAAATAGTCGGCGATGGAAAGCGTGCCATGCTCCGTGTTCTGAGGCGAAAAATGATTGAACACCATCGCGATCCGGTCGTCACCCGGATACGGCAGCGGACGCAGCAGGACTCCATACACGATGCTGAAGATGGTGGTGGTCGCGCCGATTCCCAAAGCCAGCGCCAAAATCGCCACCACGGTGAAGGTGGGGCTGCGGCGGAGCATACGCCAGCCGTATCGCACATCCTGAAGAATGGTTTGCATAAAGAATCCCGCTTTGACCTCCCGCACTTGTTCTTTGAGCTGCTCGATTCCGCCGGTATCCAGCCTGGCTTCGCGAGGCGATGATTCCTCGGCCAGCAGAGAAAAGTAGGCGCTCATTTCCTGCTCCAGCTCCCGCTCCACTTTTTGCCGGTGGGTGAGATTGTGCCAGAGGCGGCTGAGATACACCAACTTGTCCATGAAACGCGAGCCCTAGGTGGCCTGCAGAGCGGCTGCAATGGCGAGCGAGATCCGTTGCCACTCCTCAGTCTCTGTCTGCGCCTGGCGGCGGCCCGCTGCGGTGAGCCGGTAGTATTTTGCCTTCCGGTTGTTTTCAGACTCGCCCCACGATGGCGTCAGCCAGCCCGCTTCCTCCATCCGGTGGAGGGCGGGGAACAGAGATCCCGGTTTTACCTGAAAGGTTCCTTGCGTGATCTGTTCGATCCGCCGCGATATGCCCAACCCGTGCAAGGGCTCGAGCGAAAGCGCCCGCAGGATCAGCAGATCCAGGGTGCCTTGCAATAGGTTGGTGGTCTTGGGGGCG
>PMUN01000326.1 GCA_003166875.1 Bryobacterales bacterium
GTGGATCGGGTGGCCGAGGCAATCCGCGGCGTCACCGGAGAAGCAACCCAGGTGAAGACCTTGGTGGACGAGGTGAGTGTGGGGAGCCAGGAGCAGGCGCGGGGGTTGGATCAGATCAGCAAGGCCATCACGCAGATGGAACAATCTGGCCAGACCACGGCGGCCACGGCCGAAGAAAGCGCAGCAGCGGCGGAGGAACTCGCGGCACAGGCGGCTACTCTCACGGATATTGGCAAGCAGTTGCGCACGCTAATTGATGGCGGCGCGGCCATCCAGGAATTAACCGCGATGGGGGAATAATCCTGGCTTCAGGCGCGTGAGATACAATCGTGTAGCGCGCAATGCCCGCCCCTCCTGGGACTCGTCTCGGCCCGTACGAAATCGTTGCCTTGTTAGGCTCGGGCGGAATGGGCGAGGTCCATAAGGCAACCGACACCCGGCTGGGACGAACAGTTGCCATCAAGTTACTATACGCTTCCCACAGTGACCGCTTCGAGCGGGAAGCGCGCGCCATCGCGGCCCTGAACCATCCCCACATTTGCACGCTCTACGACGTGGGTCCAGATTACCTGGTGATGGAATACATCGAAGGCGCCCCGCTCAAAGGGCCTATGCCGCTGGAAGAAGCCGCGCGCGTGGCGCTGGAAATCGCTGGTGCTCTCCAGGCCGCGCATGCTGAAGGAATTGTGCACCGCGATCTTAAGCCTGCCAACATCCTGATCACGCGTTCAGGCGTGAAACTTCTCGATTTCGGTTTAGCACAGATCCAACAGATCACGGCAAGTGACGCCACCGTCATTCAAACCCAGGCCGGTGAGATTCTCGGCACGGCCGGCTATATGGCTCCCGAACAGATCCACGGCCAGCCGGTGGATGCGCGCGCCGACATTTTTTCTTTCGGCGTGGTCCTATACGAAATGTTAAGCGGACGGCGCGCATTCGCCGGCGAGACCGCGATTGCAACCATGGCTCGGATTCTGCACACAGAACCGGATCCGTTGGAAGCGCCACCGGAACTTGCGCGAGTGGTCACGCGCTGTCTACGAAAATCCGCATCCGACCGATTCCAGAGCATGACCGAAGTGATAACTGCGCTCGAGCCGGTGAAACCAGCTCCCGCGGCGGAAAGAAATCCTTCGATCGCCGTGTTGCCTTTCGCCAACATGAGCGGCGACAAGGACAACGAATACTTCAGCGATGGCTTAGCCGAGGAGATCCTAAACGCGCTTACCAAGCTTCCGGGGCTGAAGGTTGTGGCGCGTACATCGGCTTTCGCGTTCAAAGACAAGAACCAGGACATTCGGGGAATCGGCGAGACACTCGGCGCGACGCACGTTCTGGAAGGCAGCGTGCGTAAATCCGGTAACCGCGTGCGCGTGACGGCGCAGCTAATCGGCATCGCGGACGGATGCCACCTCTGGTCGGAACGGTACGATCGCGAGATGACCGACATTTTCGCCATTCAGGATGAGATCTCCGGGGCCATCGTGGATGTATTGAGGCTGAAGCTGGCGAGTCCGGCGAACCAATTGGCTGTGCGGCGTCCAGTGGATCCCGCAGCGTTCGAGGCCTACCTGAGGGGCCGCTACTTCTGGAACAAGCGAACCGAATCGGATTTGAACAGAAGTATCGAGTACTTCAACCAGGCGCTAGCCTTGGAACCGGACTATGCTTTGGCTTATACCGGTTTGTCCGAGTCATTGATCATGCTGGGGATTTTCGGAGTGCGAGCACCCAGTGACGTCTATCCCAAAGCCAACCGAGCTGCCTTGAGGGCGCTGGAACTGGATGAGACACTGGCGGAAGCCCATGACGCGCTGGCCCACGTGAGGGCAATCTTCGATTGGGACTTGCCCGGCTCGGAGCGACACTACAAACGTGCCATCGAGTTGAATCCGAACTATTCCACGGCCCGCCAGCGGTACGGGCATCTATTGGCGTTGATGCAGAGGCATGCTGAAGCTATAGCCCAGTTGAAACGCGCTCGAGATCTGGATCCTCTTTCGGTGCCTGTCAACGCGTTCCTGGGTCTGGGTTACATGAAGGCGCGGAAATATGAGGAAGGCATTGCGGCCTCCAGGAGGGCGGTGGAGCTGGATCCGAATAATCCATTCGGCCACTGGATTCTTGCGCGGTGTCTCGACGCCGGGAACCACCTGAGGGAAGCGTTGGCCGAAGCCGAGAAAGCCGCCAGCCTATCCGGTGACAGTCAGCCTTATACCGAGCATTTAGGGTACGCCTATGCCAGGATCGGCGATCGAGGCCGAGCGCGGGAGATTGTCCGGCAAATGCTGGAACTCGCGAAAACGACATATGTCAGCGCCTACTATCTGGGCTTGATTTATGCGAGCCTGGGCGAGCCGGACTCGGCTATGGAATGGCTGGAAAAAGCCTACGAAGAACGAACCGCACGGCTACTGGAGGTTTTCGATCCTGCTTTCGACAGCTTGCGATCCGATGTCAGATTCCAAGACTTGGTTCGGCGAATCGGGCTTCCAAAGTAGGACAAGCCTCCGGCTTGTCTTTTTGGGCAAGCCGGAGGCTTGCCCCACGGGGATGCTCCCATCCGCCCAACTCGAGCGCGACCGCCATGGCGGCCTCGCGCAATTCATCGGCTAGCGCGCGATCGTCCAGCGCACGGGCCACCACCATTCCACCTACGCACAACGCCGCGATGGCCTGTGCCGTGACGCGGCCAGGCGCGCCGTCCTTTGCGAGACTCTGTTCCAGGACACTGGTCATGGTGCGAAATACGTTCTCAAACGCGCTCTTCGCGCTTTTGCCGCTACGGGCAACATCACTCGGCAATGCAATCATGGGGCAAGAGTTCCCGACGTCCTCAAAATGCTGGCGCGACAGATACGCGCACACGATTTGAGGACCCACGTCGCCCGAGGCCATGTCCACATGCACGCCTTCCCAGCAATTTTTCCAGTTCGGATCGGTGAAGAAGCACTGCAGCACTTCTGAGTAGAGTTCGCTCTTACTTTTGAAATAGCTGTAAAAACCGCCGCGCGTGAGGCCGGCATCCGCCATGATCCGGTCGACCGAGACGTTATCGAATCCGAACTGATTGAAAAGCTTGCGAGCGCTGCGCACGATCTTTTCCCGAACTTCCTCGCGGTGACCGGCTGGATAAGGCATAGATCCAGAATAATATGAGGCATGCGACCCGTTCTTTCCTATCTGTCACCGAAAGCCAGAGTGCAACAAAGTCCGATCCATGGCCGCGGTCTCTTTGCGGCGAGTCCGATGGACGCTGGCGAGATTGTGTGCGTCAAGGGAGGTTACATCTTCACGCGTGCGGCGCTGGCTGAAGTCGCGCCAGTGCTTGGTCCGGCGGAGATCCAAATCGCGGACGACCTCTTTATCGGGCCGAGCGGCATCGAGGAGCGGGAAGGGGCGATGATCTTCAGCAATCATTCCTGCGAGCCGAATATCGGCGTTCAGGGACAGATTGTGTTCGTGGCGCTGAGGCAGATTTTGCCTGGCGAGGAGCTGACGCACGATTGGGCTACCACCGACGATGATGATTACATTTTGGAGTGCCGGTGCGGCGCGCCAACCTGCCGCCGGATTGTCACCGGTAAAGACTGGAAGAGACCGGACCTGCAGCGAAAATATCGCGGCTTGTTTTCATGGTATATCGAGCGCCTGATCGATGCGGAATAATATGATCTTGATCATATTTTGACATCGTGGTCTAATTGCTGGCATGACACGACGGAAAATGATCGCGGGTTTGGCGGGCGCGGGCGTTAGCGTCGGCGTTGGATCCGCACAGGAATCATCGGCCAAGGCAGAAACCATCCACGAAGAGCTGGAATTCAAGGTAAGCCCGCACCGCGTTTACGAAGCGTTGCTGGACTCCAAGCAGTTTACGGCCTTTTCCGGCGTTCCTGGCGAGATTCACCGGGAGGCGGGCGGCGCCTTCTCGCTTTTCGACGGGCAGATCATGGGACGTAATGTGGAACTGGTTCCGGACCGGCGAATCGTGCAGGCGTGGCGATCCGCGTCGTGGCCCGAGGGTATTTATTCGATCGCGAAATTTGAGTTCGAAGCGCGAGGTTCCGGCACGCGGCTTGTTTTCGATCACACGGGGTTTCCGGCCGGTCTGCGAAACCACCTTGCATCCGGGTGGCAGGAGCACTATTTTGGACCGCTGAAGAAGTATTTTGAGGAGTGAGGCGACTCGGAAAGAATGCCTCATGTTTAGAGAGCGTTACCGAACCGCGACCGTGAGGGAGCCGGTGCCTGCGCCGATTTTTTCACGGTTTCACACACTCACGGTCGAAGTTCGGTAACACTCTAGCAGCGCAAACATCTTGAGTTGCAGGAAGTAGCAACACCGGAACCGCGTGGCGTGGCGATTGCCGGCGTTGCAATTCTGTTTTGGATCGCGTCGCGGCGATCGAGTCAGTCCCCTTGCTGAGTGAGGGGACCTTGGTGACTTAGTGGCTGCCGCCTCCGGTAGCCGTTTTTGCGCCTGCCTCAAACACCAGCTTGGTAGTGGTGCCGCCCAATCGGATCTCCTGGACCTGGTTATCGGAGCTGTCGCCTACGTAGCCGACCGAAGAGGCATCGAATTTGTGCGTGCCGTTCTCCACAGTCACGGTGGATTCGACGCTGGTCTTTCCCTGCTTGATGACAACTTTGTCGCCCTGAAGTTCGAGCTTGACATCGCCCGGCTTCAGTTGCGTCCCATTGATGGTAGTCGGTTTATAAAGAGTAACGTGGTAGGACGATGCTGCATAAGCCACGCTAATCCCGAGTGCGAACAACACTGCCAATGCTTTTTTCATGAGTAACTCTCCTTTTGGCTTAGATTCAAAAGTCACCTCATGGTATCGACATTTGTTCAAGAAACCAATAGCAAAATCAATAACTTAGCGACAAAACAACCGTTAGCAAACCGTTGTTCGGTGCAGCGGTTTCGGGTTTTCCACAGGCCGGCAACGGTTTCGTCGGGTCTTGATTCAGCCGCTTAGCGCGCCCCTGTCAGATGGATTGCTGGCCGTGAAGGCGAAACGGTTGTTTCGAGCGTCTTAAGGGAGATAGACCAGTTTCAACAGAGTACAATGACAGTAATGGTTGCCGCGCCCGAGGCGCTGTCCAAGCTGAATGAGTTGGAAGTGTCGCTCAACACTTCGATTCGGGGCAAGCCGGAAGTGGTGCGTCTGTCGGTAGTGTGCCTGCTGGCGCGCGGTCACTTGCTGATTGAAGATGTTCCTGGGGTCGGCAAAACCACTTTGGCGCAGGCGCTGGCGCGAGCGGTGCACTGCAGTTTTCATCGCCTGCAATTCACCAGCGACATGTTGCCGAGCGACGTGTTGGGTGTGACCATATATAACGCGCACACGCAAGACTTCGAGTTCAAGCAAGGTCCGGTCTTCACGAATTTTCTACTGGCGGACGAGATCAACAGAGCTACGCCAAAAACGCAGTCGGCTTTGCTCGAGGCTATGAACGAAGTGCAAGTGACCATCGAGAGTCACTCCTACCCGTTGGAACAGCCGTTCATGGTGATGGCGACACAAAATCCGGTGGAACATCACGGCACCTACCCGCTTCCTGAGAGCCAACTCGATCGGTTTCTGATGCGCATCCGGATCGGATATCCGGACCGTGAGGCGGAGCGAGAGATTCTGCGGAACGCGGACGGTGTACACGGGGAAGTCTTGCCCGCCGTTCTTTCGGCCGAAGAGCTACTAGACCTGCAACGCCGTGCGAGCAAGACTGGTGTGGACGAAACGCTGGTGGACTACATGCTTGCGATCGTTGAAAGGACGCGGACACATGAATCCCTGGCGCTAGGTGTGAGCCCACGTGGCGCGCAAGCGTTGTATCGGGCCACGCAAGCGCTTGCGATGGTGGAGGGCCGCGACTACGTAATTCCGGACGATGTCAAGCGGCTGGTCATCCCGGTCTTCGCGCACCGGATTGCAATCAACGCCCGCGCCTCGCTGGCTCAACGAAGCGCGGAACTGAGCGAGAGAATACTGCAGGAAATTTTGACCTTGGTCGAAGTCCCGCTCTGACGTTCCTATCACGCCAGGAACGAGAAACCAGAAACGAGAAACGAGAAACGTGAAGTTTTTATGAAAACTGCGATCATCGGTTTGCCCATGGTGGGCAAGACATCTCTGTTTACAATTCTGACCGGCGTACACGAAGCGGCGCGGATGGGGATATTGGAAGCGCGAGTTGGCGTGACCAAGGTTCCGGATGAAAGGCTGGGTGCACTGGCGAAGATATTCGATCCTCCCAAGATCACCCACGCTACGGTTGAGTATCTGGATTTTCCTTCCATCTCAAAGGAAGCTCTGCGCGATCCGAGCTACCTTGCCAGCATGCGAGTGGCGGACGCGTTGGCGCACGTGTTGCGGCTGTTCCCGAGCGACACCGTTCCGCATGAGAAGGGGTCAGTCGATCCAATCCGCGATCTGGAAGATGTGGAGATGGAACTGATCCTGAGCGACTTGGTGGTGGTGGAGAAACGCCTGGAGCGGCTGGAGAAAGATCGCAAGAAGGCCAAGACTCCGGAGCTGGACCGGGAGATTGCGTTGATAGAGCGATGCAAGGCCACGCTCGAGCAGAACGTCGCGCTCCGAACGCTGGAACTTTCCGCCGACGAGGAGAAGCTGATCCGCGGTTTTCAGTTTCTTTCACAGAAGCCGATGCTGTTCGTGTTGAATATCGGCGAAGACGATGCCGGGCGAATGCACGAGATCGAGGAAGAATACCGTAAAGGACCACTGGCCGGCCGCAGCCATACTGCAGTGACGGCGATTTGCGGCAAGATTGAAGCCGAATTGGCCGAGCTATCGCCCGAAGAAGCGCGCGAGTATGTGGCCAGCTACGGGCTGAAGGAATCGGGACTGGAGCGGCTGATCGCGGCTACCTACGCGCTGCTGGGCTTGATGTCGTTCCTGACAGCGGGCGAAACCGAAGTGCGCGCCTGGACCATTCCAATGCACAGCACCGCGGTGAAAGCCTCGGGCGCCATCCACAGCGACTTCGAGAAGAAATTTATCAAGGCGGAAGTGGTGAACTGGCAGGTGCTGATCGATCATGGCGGTTATCCTGGCGTCCGGGAAAAAGGGCTGCTGCGGCTCGAGGGAAAAGAGTACATCGTCAAGGACGNNCGCATGAGTGCGTGCGCCACGCAGACGGTGCTTGTTAGACCACTTTCCGCGGGGTGTAGTGTGGGCGTTGGGAGCAGAACAAAGCTATGGTGGCTGCTAGCAAACACCCCCAGGCGAACCAATCGCCGTATTTCGTGTAGAACGTCGTGCCGCTGATATACGCGAACCGCATTCGTCCGGCCACTTCCTGATACATCGGCCATCGTTCGGCCACGCGGCCGGCGGGGTCGATCGCGGCTGTGATTCCGTCGTTGGTGGCTCTGAGCAGCCAGCGGCGATTCTCTGCTGCGCGCATCCGTGCCAACAACAGGTGCTGCTCGCGCGCGGCGCTCCTACCGAAATAGCCGTCGTTAGAAATATTGACCAGCAAATTCGCGCCGCGTTTCGCGAACTGGCGGACTTCGGCCGGGAACGCCGACTCATAGCAGATGAATACGCCCATGCTGTGACCGTTCGTAGGGAAGACAACGATGCGAGTGCCGGGCGCGAAGTCGCCGGCTTCTTTGGTGATGCGATTCACGAAGCTGAATAATCGGGGCACATACTCGCCGAACGGCACCAGGTTGATCTTGTCGTAACGATCCTCCAGATCGCCCGAGGGACGGAGAAGCACGGCGGAATTGAGCGGCTCGCCTTGCGGCGTCTCACCCACCGTTCCGAACAAGAAATAGGAATGAGTATCGCGGGTCAGGCGAGCTGCTTCCTCGCGAAACGTGGAGTCCTGATAATAGTAGAGTGGGCCTGGCGTTTCCGGCCAAAGGATCAGCCGCGCGCCCTCACGGAGCGCCGCTTCGCGCGATATCGTTATCAGGTGGTCGCGCTCGTGGCCGGCGGAAGCTAGCGTCCATTGTTCGTCTTCAGACATGTTGGGCTGAATGGCGACGGCGGTTTCCGTGCCTCTGGCTGGCGTCGGAAGGTCGGGCAACAGCAGCAGCGCGGGAGTTACCGCGAGCCAGTACAATTCGCGGCGATTGCGGTGCAGGATCAATACCGCAACGGTCGTGCCCAGCAACGCGAACAGGAACGAGATTCCGTAGACGCCTAGAAATGGCGCCAGCCGGAGCGGCAGCGCCATATCGATTGCGGCATTGCCCAAGTCAAGCCACGCGAAACCGAAAGTAGCGTGCGTGCGTTCGATGCCGGTCCACAGCGCTGCGATGG